>CAZGKH010000420.1:0-4118 GCA_964525665.1 uncultured Anaerolineae bacterium
TGTACTTGAGCGGCTGCAGGTTCGAGCCTGAGGCCGAGAGCCGCGCCAGGTTCACCAGCGCGCGCAGCGTCTCAATGTCCACCGCGACATACTGGTGAAAACGGCGGTAACTGCGATTCTTACGAACGAGGTCTTCGAGCATGGTTCACTCCTGTGGTTTGTTTAGACCCTTCGGGTTTCAGAAACCCGAAGGGTCTGTTTCACTTCAGCGTCAGGGGGACGAAAAGGCGATACGACAGCCTGGCGGAGCCGACGCTCACCTCGTCCACGTAGACCAGGGTGGGATTCTGAGCCGATGACTGCCAGACGTTGAAATAGAGATCGAAGGTATGGCCCTGCCAGGAGCTCAAGTCAAAAGAGATCTGCTGCCAGCCATCGGTGATCTGCCATTCACCCCCCGGCTGGATGAGGTAACTTACCTCATCCCCCTCAATAATGATAACCTCAAACCAATCAGAACCCTGGCCCGTCTCCTCGGTGACCAGGCGATAGACGAAGGATAGGTGCGGAGAAGTCGTGGCGCTGGGGATGGCGACGATCTGGTGGAGAGTGGAATTGCCGCCCCCACCCAGTTCTGGCTGGCCCACAAAGTCCTTCCCCAGGACGAGGGCATTGTCCCCATCGAAGGATTCACTGTTGACCTGAGGGGCGGTGCTGCCGCCGGGCATCCAATTCTCCAGCCCGGACTCGAAGTCGCCATTGAAGACGAGGTTAGTGAGAGGCGGGAGGTTCAGGTCGAAGTCCAGGATGCTCAACTCGTTGAGGGTCAGCCGTCGGGGAGCCGGCCACTGCCCATAATCAGGCGCGCTGGCCGTGGCGGTGTAGGTCGCCGGGGACAAGCCCTCCATGCGCCAGATACCCTCCTCATCGGTGATGGTCGTGTAGGTTGCGCTCGCCTCGCTGGTTAAGACCACCTGCGCTCCGGCCACAGGCTGTGTAGTGTTGTCCGTCACTCGACCGCCGGCCACAGCCCCCTCCACGACGGTGGTCTGGGCCTGGGGCTCGCAAGGATTCGGCTCCACGTTGCCCGCCCTGTCCCTGGCTCGGACGGCGAAGCCGTAGGTGGAATCCACTGTTCCTGTGAAGGGCGCGCTAGCGGACAGTGTGTCGGTGATCCAGGCCATGAGCGCCCCCCCATCAACGTTGTAGAAGACATCGTAGCTGGTGATGCCGGAGCCTGGGTCTTCTCCTCCCCAGCGCACCTCGAAGCGCGGCGCGCTGGCCGACGGGAGTGGCTCCACGCTGGAGGTGGGCGGCAGCGTGTCGCGCTCCACCAGCAGGTAGGGTCGCCCACCGATGTAGTAGCTGGTATCGCCGGGTACGCCGGAGTTCTGATTGGTGGCCGCAGGGAGCGTCAGGGTGTAGACGCCGCTAGTGGGGGTGAGGGTCACGGTGCGAGTGATGCCGGTGGTGCCCAATGGGGAAGAAATCGGCTCAATCCAGTGGAGTTGCCCCGTTTCGCCGGTGGCGCTGACCATCGTCGTGATGGTGACGCCGTCGGTGGCCCAGAGCGCCAGCACTCGCGAACTGTCGTCGGCCCGGTAGAAGGCTACCTGGTCTTGCCCGCTGCCTTTGGTCCGCCATAGGGGGATCAGATCGCGGAGTTGCTCGGCGGCCAGTTGGTAGGCGGCGAAAGATGGACGGCGCTTGCCCTGGGGATTGGTCCCGGACGGATTGCAGGGATGAGGCGAGAAGTTCTGTCGCAAGCCAAAGGCATCCACGCCGGGAACGTTGCCGCAGTCGTCGTGGAGCATGAAGTGATAGTACCGCTCCACGCCCTGGTGAAAGGCCAAAGCCGCGTTCTGGATCACGTAGGCGGCCTGTTCCTCCATCGTGGCACGATAGGGGCTGTCCGATGGGACGCCCCCGCTGAACTCCGTAGCTGGGAAGTCATCCCACACCGGCACGCCGCTCTCGGTGATCCATAAGGGCACGTCGGACAGGCCATTGGCATTCAGCGTGCTGCGGGTGCGCCACAGCCAGTATTCCGTGCCATAGATGCTCCAGTAGTAATGGAACGAAAAGACGTCGAAATACGCCTTGGTCGGATCGCCGCCGGTCTGCGCCAGCAGGTCGGACAGCCAATCGGGCTCCTCAAAGAAGGCCAGCCCGCCCAGGATGACCGTCGCTTCGGGATCGGCCACCTGGATCGTCTGATAACCCACCTCCAGCAAGCGGTAATACTCCGCTACCGTGCCGCTCCAAAACTGGTCGAGATCCGGCTCGTTCCAGATCTCCCAATGGCGGATGCCAACGCCATCGCCCCAGCCCTGAGCCTGGGCCAAATCGCCGCCCGGCTTGTAGCGCTGCACGGTGTTGGAGACAAAGTCGGCCCAAGCGTTGGCCTGGTTGATGGCCTTACCTGGAGCGGGGATATCGGTGCCGTCGGCAAAGATGGGTTCAAAGAGGCCGATGGGCGGTGACGCAGCAGTGCTCACCTCACCTTGCTGTTGCGGGATCTGCCCCGGCACAGGAAAGACCTTGTCCTGCACGCGGGGCGGCGGTACGTCGGCGGAGCCGCCCGTGGCTCGCTGGTCGGGCGTGCCCAGCAGGATGGCGATGGGCGTGAGGCCGTGAGCGATCTCCTGGATCACCAGCGTGTCGTAGTCGTGAGGGGCGACGTCGTCGTGGTAACCCACGTAGCCACCCTGGTCCACCCACTGCCAGTAGAGGGGCCAGCGATCCCCTTGCGCGCCGGCCTCCAACGCGCCAGCGTAGCGCGCCTCGTCGGCCAGATTCTCAGCCGCGCTGATGAAGCAGAGACCGAAGTTCTCATCCGTTGCCATACGCTGGGTGGAAGCAAGGCGTACGCGCTCTTCAGGATTTCGCGGGGGCAAGGCGCTGGAGTCCCCAACTTGTTGGGGGGGTGGCGCAGTGAACCCGAACAAGTTCGGGACTCCACGGTAGTCAACCGACACAGGCTGAGACGCCGACGATCGTGTCGCCGCTCCCCAAACCGCCACCGCCAAGATTAAGATAATCGCTGAGAGAATGGCTTTGCGCGGCATGGTATCCTCCAATTCACTTGACAACGAATTTATGGATTGAACGAATAGGGGCGATTTGACAAGGGTTTGCTCAATCCTGAAATTCGTTGTTAAGTCGCGCAACTACATCGGTAGGTAAAAGAACGCCAACCCAATGATCACGTACACCACCAGCAGTTGGGCGCCTTCCAGCCAGTTCGATTCCCCATCCTGCGCCGCCGAAGCGGCGATGAGCGCGGCCGCACCCAGGGCGACTAGCTCGAACTGGTTGAACTCCAGGGTCAGGGGGTTGCCCATCAGCAGGCTGAGGAAGACCAGTGCGGGGGCGACGAAGAGGGCGATCTGGAGGCTGGAGCCGAGGGAGACGGACATGCTCAGCTCCATGCGGTTCTTCAGCGCGGCCTGCACCGCCACCAGGTGTTCGGCCACGTTACCGATGAGGGGCACGATGATGATACCCACGAAGAACTCGGAGAGCCCCATCGCCTGCACCGCATGCTCCACCGTGCCCACCAGGATCTCGCTCAGCCAGGCAATGAAGACTGTGGAGGCGAATAGCACCGCCACCGCCTTGCGCACACTCCAGCCTGCGGCGGCGTGCACCTCGTGGGAAAGCTCCGGCTCGCCGCCCCATTGGAACGAGAAGACGACGCTCAGGGCATAGATGAGGATCATCACCGCCGCCGTGCCCAGGCTCAGGTACTCCACCCCCGCGTGGTTTGTCTCCTCGATACTGTGGCTGAACAGGGAGGGGATGCCCAGGGCAATGAGGGCCAGGATGAGCATGGTGGCGTTGACGCTGGCCTGGGTGCGGTCGAACTTCTGCACGCCGTGGCGCAGTCCGCCCAGCAGGATGCTCAGTCCTAGCACCAGCAGCAGGTTGCCCAGGATGGAGCCCGTGATGGACGCCTTCACCAGGTCCAGCAGCCCTTCTTTGATGGCGAAGATGGTGATGATGAGCTCGGCGGCGTTGCCCAGCGTGCCGTTGAGGAAGCCGCTCAGTTTTGGTCCCGTGTGGGCGGCCAACTCCTCCGTGCCCTTGCCCAGGATGCCCGCCAGCGGTATCACCGCCAGCGCCGCGCTCCAGAAGACAATCGTCGGGCTCCAGCCCAGGAACTCGCCCGCGATGGC
>CAZGKH010000421.1:0-4095 GCA_964525665.1 uncultured Anaerolineae bacterium
AGACCAGGATGCCCAGGAACTTGGGCAGCAGCACCAGGTCTACGCTTTGTCCGGGGGTGGCTTCCACCGGCCCTACGGGCTTCGGCTTGGGGGCTTCGGTCGGAGTCGCGGCCGGGGGCCTGGTCGGGGTCGCAGGCACTTTGGTTGGTTCCGCGGTCGGCCCACAGGCGGCCACCAACATGCTCACGATAACCAATAGCACGACGATGCGCCAAATCTGCTTCTTCATTCTTCTAACCTCCTTTTTGTTTATTGTTGAGAATGTCATCTTGTCTGACAACTGCGATTTCGTAGAGCACGTGCGAGATCGTTTTTGCAACACCTCCTTTCTCCCTAAGCCACAGAGTCTTGCGGATGGCTGATTCGACGGCGGCGATTAAGGATGGTGCGAACCTGATTCGCCAGATTGGGAATTAGCACCGACAGAATCAAGAGGATGCCGATCACGCCCGTTTGCACGTGACCGGTGATACTGGCGAGCGACATCCCATTGCGTAGATTGAGAACAATAAGGATAGACAGCAGCACGCCATAGATTGACCCGGAGCCGCCAAAGATGCTGACTCCACCTAAGAGCACCATAGTGATAATGTCCAGCTCGAAGCCGTTTGCCAGGTCCCCCCGGACTGCCCCCAGCCGGGCCGCAAACAGCAGTCCTGCCAGGGCGGCGATGGTGCCCGAGGCGGCGAACAGGATCATCTTGACCCGGCGCACTTTGACGCCGGAGTAACGGGCAACGTCACTGCTGTTGCCAATGACATACACGTAGCGACCAAAGCCAGAGTAGGCCAGGATCACGATGGCAACGGCTAGAAGGATGAAAAAGATGATCATCGCCAGGGGGAAGGGGTCAATGAGGGGCTGCTGCCCCAGGGCATCGAACCAGTCGGGGAAATTCCCAATAGAGCGATCCTCCAGCAGGACGCGGGCCAGCCCGCGATACATGATCAGAGTGGCCAACGTGACGACCAGGGAGGGAAGGCCCACGTAGGCGCTCCAGAAGCCGTTGAACAGGCCCCCGAGCACGCCAATGAGCAACCCAACCAGCAGGCCCAGCGGGACTGGCACGCCCTGCTCGAAGAGCCAGGCCAGGGCACAGGCAGACAGGCCCATCATCGAAGCCACCGATAGGTCAATCTCGGCGTTGATGATGATAAAGGTCATCACCAGGGCGACGATGATCTTTTCGATGGACAACTGGAACAGGTTTATCTGGTTCCCGATGCTGAGATAGGCCGGCGCCTGGATGGCGTTGCTGGCAATGATTGCGAGCAGAAGGACAAGCAGCAACCCTTCCCAGCTTTTGAGTCGTTCCCAGGCTCCTGACAGAAACGCTCCACTACGCGACATAGCTGCTTTCCTCCTGTGTCTGGTCTTTGTCAGCCAAAGTTTCTATTTGGAGCCCGCTCCGGGCCCAGACGTTGCGCAGGCGGTTCATGATTACGGCGTCGGCGCCAACGGCCAGCAGAATGAGCAGGCCCAACAGAGCATCCCGCCAGAACTCGCTGATTTCCAGCCAGCGAATGAGGCTATTGTCAATCAGGTCTATCAAGATCGCACCGAGTAGGGCGCCGATCGCGGTGCCGACGCCGCCGTTACTGCTCACCCCGCCGACCACGACGGCGGCTATCGAGGATAGTTCCAGCCCCAGCCCAGCCACGACGGTGATGTTGCCAAAGCGGGCCAGGAACATAAAGCCAGCCAGCCCAGACAGCGCACCGCACAGCACAAAGGCGATGAACACGATGCGCTGCGAGGGAAAACCTGCCATGCGAGCAGCGTCGGGGTTCGAGCCGATGGCGTACAGCCGGCGGCCATAGGGCAGGTAGGTGAGTATCAATTGGAAGAAGAGGACGACGAGGATCATTGCGCCTACCATGACCCGCAGGTCCAGGTCGCCAAAGCTGACGATGTTAACCCGAGGCAAGTTCAGGATCCATTCCGGCAGATCGGCGGTCAGCACAGTCTGGGCATCCGAATACTCCACCAGGATTGTGCGATAGATGGCCAGCGTACCCAGGGTCACGATCACGGCTGGAATCCGGCCATAGGCGATCAACAGGCCATTGACGGAGCCCAGGATGGCGCCGACGCCGATGGCCATGAGGATCGCCACTGCCGGCGCTATGTCGTTGTTGCCAGCCAACTGCTGCCCGACGAAGTAGGCCGTAAAGCCCACGATAGAACCGACCGAAAGGTCATAGTTGCGCGTCAGAAAGACCAGTGTTTGGCCAACAGCTATCACGCCGATAATGGCCACGCTGGTGGAGACGCGGTTAAAGAAACGGGGACTGTAGTAGTTATCAATCTGCGTTCCGAAGAATAGGAGCACAAAGATGATGAGGAGTAGGGTGACCAACTCCCGGATCTGATCGGGTCGAAAGCGACGTCTCAGAGTGCTCATTGCTGGTTCTCCATGCGCTCGTGTCAACTTAAGCTCTGAGCCCCGTCTCCGGGGCGGCCCAGGGACGGGCCTTTGAGCCTTAAGTTGACACTAATGGTTCTCCATGACTGCCTGTTCTTGTCCCATCGCTGCGGTCATGACGTTTTCCTGGGAGGCTTTTCCCCGTTCAAAGATGCCCATTTGCCTACCTTCGCGCATGACGAGAATGCGATCACTCATTGCCAGCACCTCGGGCAGATCAGACGAGATGAGGATGATGCCCAAGCCTCGCACGGCCAGGTCGTTGATCATGTGATGCACCTCGGCTTTTGCGCCCACGTCAATGCCCCGTGTTGGTTCGTCTAGGATGAGGAGCTTGGGCTGGGCGTTGAGCCATTTGCTCAGCATGACTTTCTGTTGGTTGCCACCAGAGAGCTTGTCCACTCCAACCTTCACCGACGGTGTGCGGATCGAGAGCCTCTCGCGATATTCTTCGGCTGTGGCGGTTTCATCCTTTTGCTTGATCAGGCCCAGGCGGCTCAGGTATGTGCGTAGCGTGGGCAGCGAGATGTTGGCCACGATTGACATGGGCATGGCCAGGCCAAACTGGCGGCGGTCTTCGGTCACATAGGCGATGCCCAACCGAAGCGCTTGCTCGGGAGAGCGGATCTTTTGCCCTTTCCCTGCGAAGGCGATTTCACCGGAATCGGCTGGCTCGATCCCAAACAGCGCCAGAGCAACGTCAGTCCGACGGGAGCCGATCAACCCGGCGAAACCTAACACCTCGCCACGATACACGTCAAAGTTGATGTCGGAGAAGACGGCTTCTCTGCTCAGGCCACGCACCGACATGAGCAGTTCGCCGCGCTCGGCCTCGCTCTTGGCAAAAAAATCCTCGATCTCGCGCCCCACCATGTCCCGGATGATCTGTTCAGACGTGACTTTGTCCCGCGGCGTGGACGAGATCCACTTGCCATCGCGCAATACCGTCACACGATCCGAGATCTCGAGCACCTCTTCCAGCCGGTGCCCGATGAACAGAATAGCAACGCCCTGGTCGCGTAGCGCGCGCACGATCCTGAACAACTGCGTTACCTCATGCGCCGAGAGCGACGCAGTCGGCTCATCCATGATCAGCACCCGAGCGTCAAGTGAGATGGCCTTGGCAATTTCGACGGCCTGCTGGGCGGCCAGCGTCAGGCCGCGTGCTGGCATGCGCACGTCGAGCTGCACATCCAGCCTGGCGAGGATCGCTTCGGCGTCCCGGCACATCTTGCCCCAGCGCACAAAGGGGCCGCGTCCACGATGGCTGATAAAGATGTTCTCGGCGACGTTCAGATCGGGGTAGACCATCGGCTCCTGGTAAATGGCGGCAATGCCGTAAGCCTGTGCCTGCTGGGGATTATGAATCTGCGCGGGCTTCCCATCTAGCAGGATCTCACCCTGATCAGGTCTGTAGAGGCCTGTCACGATCTTGATGAGGGTGGACTTCCCCGCCCCATTCTCGCCCACCAGACCATGGATCTCACCTGGGTAGAGGACAAAGGACACATCATCCAGAGCCTGGGTCATGTCAAAGCGCTTGGAAATGTGCCCCGTTTCTATAATGGGTGCTTTCATTTGGATTTCCCCTCTGTTTGGACTACTCATACCCACCGTGTAACTGCTCAGGCCGTGTCATTGCGAGGCGGCGCTTTTCCGCCGAAGCAATC
>CAZGKH010000422.1:0-4065 GCA_964525665.1 uncultured Anaerolineae bacterium
CCTAGAAACCTCGGAGGTCTGGCCTCTTACCCCACGAATCCGCGTAGAGCCAATTATTCTAGAGTTATTTGCTAGCGCCCAGCGCAACACGCCTTACGCCTGATGGGCGATCTCCCCGCCAACCAGCGTCATTACGATGGGAGTCTTCCATAACCGCTTCAGTGGCGCCGTGTACGGATCCTCGCTCCAGACCGCCAGGTCGGCCAGCTTGCCCACCTCGATGGAGCCTTTGATGTCCTCCTCGAAGCCAGCGTAGGCCGAGGTCATGGTGTGAGCCCGCAGCGCCTCCTGGATGGTCATGCTCTGTTCGGGCTGGTAGCGCTGGTTGGAAAAGGTAATACGGGTCACGGCCCCAAACAGCGTCACCTGAGGCGTAAGCCAGGGAGTGGTGGGGGCGTCGGAGCCCAGGGCCACGGGGACGCCAGCCTCCAGCCACTCGCGGGTAATGATCACCCGTCGTGCTCGCTCTTCGCCAAACATATCGGCATAATGGTCGCCGCCCAACCGTATGAACTGGGGCTGGGTGCTGACCACCACCCCCAGGTCTTTGATGCGCTGGGTAGCCTGCGGCGTGCTCAGGATGCAGTGTTCGATGCGGTGGCGCGGGTCGGGGCGGGGGTTGGCGTTCATGGCCGCTTCGTACGCATCCAGAGTCAGGTCTACCGCCGCGTCGCCCAGGCAGTGGACGCAGATCTGTAGGCCGGTGTCGTGGAGGGCGCGGACGGTTTCTTTGAATCTCTTCGGGTCCCAGGTAGGCGTGTCCCAGCGCACGCCGTTGTGCGGTTCGTGGCAGTAGGCCATTTGGGCCTGGCCGTCGAGCAGGAACTTGAAGCCGGCGAAGCGCATGAAGCCATTGCCCTGGTAGTATTCGATCTCCTTCAGTGCGCGATCCAGGTCACTGGGCCACTCCAGGGTATAGTACACCTGGCCGCGGATGAGCATCTTCCCCTCGCGGTCGGCGTTGAAGTAGCTGCCGATGGTGTCCACGCCGCGCACGTTGTTGTCGTGGAAGGTGGTGACGCCGCCCGCAGCGAAAATGGGCTGAGCAGCGGCGATGTTGTCGCGTACCATCTCCGACGTGGGTTGGGGGACATGTCGCCGCAGCACATCCATAGCGCGGTGGTTGTAAAACACCCCGCTGGGCTCGCCTCGTCCTGAGCCTGTCGAAGGGCCACTGGGCTCCCGCTCGATCACCCCGCCGACCGGGTCCGGCGTGTCGGCGGTGATGTTAGCCATCTGGAGCGCCAGGCTGTTGGCCGAACCGTAGTGCCCGCCCTGCTGTATGATCCAGACCGGGTGGCGGGGCGAGACGGGGTCGAGATCGTGGCGGTTGGGGAGCCTTTCGCCCACCGAAAGAAAATACCCCTGCACCCACTGGCCCTCTGGAGTCTGGGCAATGGTCTCGGCCAGCCGCTTTCTGAGGTCGTCCATGGTCTTGACCTCTGGCGGCATGAGGGCCACGTAGAAACCCTGCAACAGTCCCCAGACCTGCAAGTGGTTGTGGGGGTCAACCAGGCCAGGGGTCACAGCCTGACCCCCCAGGTCAATCAGCTTCGTCTTTTCGCCGACCAGGGCGCGGATGACCTGGTCATCGCCCACAGCCTGGATGAGGCCGTCTTTGACCGCCACCGCCTGGGCGATGGTGTCGGCCGGGTCTACGGTGATGACCTTGCCGTTGGCCAACACCAGGTCGGCCGCCAGTTCGGGCGGGAGGGGTGTGGCGGTCGGTGATGGGGCGGGCGTGGCGGTCGGTGGCGGGAGAGGCGTGGCGGTCGGCGGCGCGAGGGTTTCGGTAGCCGTGGGCATCGGCGATGGGGGGGCGGATGTGGGTGTGGCAAGCCTGGCCCTCCGCCCACAGGCCTCAAGCAGTGCTCCGACAACGGCGGCGCCGGCGGTCAGCGCCGATTTCTTGAGGAAATCTCTCCTGGTGATGCGCGCAACTTCTCGTGACATCTGCTTACCTCCGGTGGGAACACGATCCAGACTTCGGAGGTTTTCAGACCCGATTTCGCAAGCAAAGGCCGCCAGACATCAGAGCAACTTTGCCAGATGAGGCACTGTCGGAAACCTCCGAAGTCTCAATTTCGCTACTCTTCAGCACTCCCCAATGGCCCAAGTCAATCGCTGGCCTGATAGCTGAAGCTCGTTCCTGCATAGTTTTTCAAGACCAGGGGTAGTAAGACCTTATAGTCCCTCAGCCAGATGCGGAAGCGCACCTGGTCAGCCGCGTAGTCATTCGGACGGCGGAACACATTGATGGTAGTATCAGTCAGGCTCTCCCAACTGGTTCCGAAGAAGCTGCCACCCATCTCGTAACCGCCCGCAAAGCGGTGGTTGATGCCGATGCCGCCTTGCGAGGTGTCCCTCTGCCATCCACGGACAAGGTAGAGACCCGGATTTCCGCCCAGGCTATGGGTGAACGTCCTTGCTGTGTCTGTGGCAACGCTCGCCCAGCCGCTGTCCCAGTCGGGCGGGTCGGGGGCGAAAATGCGGACGCGAACCTGATCGGCCCAGGGATCATCGGGATAGCGCAACACATCTATCGTGGTGCCCGTCAAGTTCTGCCAGGCTGCTCCCCGGAGCTGGCCACTCGCTTCGAACCCACCATAACACCGAGTGTTGACACCGATGCCGCCCGGCGTCGTGTCCTTGAACCACAGGCCAACGACGTAGTCGTCCACGTTCCCGCCTACAGGGTGGAGGAGTGTCTTCGCTGTGTCTGTGGCAATGTCTTCCCACCCACTGTCCCAGGCAGGGGGATCGGGGACCCACACCCGCACGCGCACCTGGTCGGCAAAGAGGTCGTCCTCACGACGAACTACCTCGATGGTCGTGTCGGTCAGGTTCTGCCAATGGGCCCCACGGAGGTTGCCCCCAGCTTCGAACCCGCCCATACCCCAACTATTGATGCCTTTGCCGCCTGATGCCGTATCTCTGAGCCACAGCTCAACGGCGTAGTCATCTGGGTCCCCGCCCAGATCGTGGGTGAGCACCATCGCTGTGTCTGTGGCAATGTCCACCCAGCCGCTGCTCCAGTATGAGGTGGACTGGCGGGCAGCGCCGGGTGAGGCATCGAGTGGAAAGTCTGGGTTGTCGGCTATGACGTTGCCAGCGAAGAGGAGCAAGGCCGCCAGCACCAAGGTCCCTATCGTCATCCAGATTTGCATTCTCTTGCTCATTTTTTTCTCCCTTCATCTATGCTTACTATGGCTGGACGATCACGTCCAGCATTTCTAATGGCCTCTCCCATCGGGGAGATCAGCTAACGCGGGATGATCATGGTGAACTGTTGAACTTGGAGTCTGGAGTCTTCACGGGTGGTTGGCCTGCGGCGGCGTTCTGCGCGCTTCAACTCTCTTGGGAGAGAATGACCACTTTCACTTCGCACAGGTCGCGGAAGCGCTGAGCATCTTTGATGGAGCCCACTATCGCGCTGTGGTGCATGGGTATGGCAACTTTGGGCTTGATCCGGTTTGCTGCCTCGGCAGCTTCGTTGGCCGTCATGGTGTAAGTGCCCCCCGCAGGCAGCAGCGCGATGTCGGCCTCGATGTCGTCCATCTCAGGGATGACGTCGGTGTCGCCAGCGTGGTAGATGCGCTTCCCCGCCACGGTGACGATGAAGCCCACGTGGCTGCTCTCCCTCGGATGAAAGGGTTCACCAGGGCTGCGGAACTTGTTCACGTTGTAGGCGGGGACTGTCTCGATGGGGATGCCCTGCACAACCAGGCTCTCGCCCGGCTTCACTATTCGCACGTCACCCTTCAGCGCCCGCGCCGCCGCAGCGATGGTCACGATCACGGTGTCGTCTTTGGCCAGCTTGGCGACATCATCTGGGGAACAGTGATCGAAGTGATCGTGGGTGATGAGAATCAGGTCGGCCTTTGGGAGTTCGCCCTTCAATTCATAAGGGTCTATGTAGATGGTCTTGTCGTTCTCGATCCTGAAGCTGGCGTGTCCTAACCAATGGATGTTCTCTATCATTTTGCACCTCCTGTTAGTTGTTGAATTTTCTGGGTCAACATGGATTCGAGGGGTAAGACCTCCGAGGTTTTGCCGCACGCCAGT
>CAZGKH010000423.1:0-4060 GCA_964525665.1 uncultured Anaerolineae bacterium
CGCCGCCGAAGTGCCACTTGAAGTCGTTGGGACGCTCGCCGTCCATCCCCTGGCCGATCTGTGAGCTGTGCCTGTTGCCGAAGAGCCAGATGGGGGAGTGGACTGAGTCCTCTGTCACCTGCTGATGAACGCTCATCCCCGGCCGCTGGGCTATCCGGTAGGCGTAACCCCATTGCTCTATGGGATTGAGAGTGTAAGCCGGATCGCTGGGACCGGCCGCCACGCTGAACAGCGGGGTTTCACCCATGGCGATGCGGTTCTCGAGATTGCCTGGCCCGTCATGGGAGGGGTAGCTCAGCGCGGCCCGCTCGCGCAGCACCTGGGTGATTGTGCCATCGGGATCGTGGAAGGTGATCTTGGCAGCGCTCCCATCGTTCTCGGCGGCCCAGGCGATGTCGCCATTGGCGAAGGGGAAGTTCAGGTGGCCGCCTTCCACCTCCGTCAGGGCGCGGACGAACCACTGGGTACGAGTGTAGGACTGGTCAATGCCCCGCCTGCCGTGGGCCACCAACCGCGTGTCGGGCGTCTCCACCACGTTGCCCCACGACTGGCTGCCAACCCACACCACGTCGTTCTCGTCGGTGTAGACGGCGGTGACGTCCACGCGGTATTCGCCGGGGGCGTCGAAGACGAACTGTGAACCATCGCCGGGGTGGAAATAACCGAACCGATTGGCCTGGCCGGTGATAGTCTGCTCCAGAACGTCGTCAGGATCCGAGTTGCGGTACAGGCGTAGCCGGACGGTCACGTCGGCCGGGATGCCCGGCGAGAGGCGCAGGGTGGGCGCTAACACGTCGCCGACCTGGAAAGGAGTCCCAGGTATGGCGCCAGGATGTATGTGTATCTCACGGCCCACCATCACCTGGTAGGTGCCGCCGCCGGTGTAGGTGTTGCCCCAGATGTCCTCGATGGTCCCGCTCATGGTGATGACGTGTTGGCCGTACTGGCTGAACTGGTAGTCGAACTGGCCGGAGTTGGTGATCAGTTGATACATGTCGCCCACGCTGCCGGAGCAGCCTTCGTAGTGGCTCCCGTTCAGCATGACCGGGGTGCGGCTGGTGGATTGAGCGAAGGGCGCTGTCCCCAGATCATCCACGGTGCCATCCGGCTTCTGGACAGTCACGTCTAGTTGCCCTGACGGGAAGGCGAAGGGGATGAAGGGCTCGTAGGGCAGAGCGTGATCGCCCATGGAGACGAAGGGCACGAAAGGCTCCAGCCGGTAGGTTAGGGGCACATCAGAGCGCGGGTCGGAGCGGGGGACGAAGAAGGTGTCGGCCTGATAGCTCCTGCGGTTGGCGAGTTGGGAGGCGCTGAGATCATCGGCGGGCATGGCGCCGCGAGTGGCGTTGGAGAGGGTGTCGGCCAGGAACATCCAGGGCAGGTGCGGCGTGGCTGGCTGCCCCACCTTGACCAGCGGCCCGTAGGCCAGGTTGTAGCCCCGGTTGAAGCTGGCGACGCTGGCGACGGCCTCATCCTCAGCCATGGGGATCTGGCCGAAGTAGAACTCGATGACGGGACGATACCAGCCATCCGGCAAATCGTCCGGAAGGTACAGGGCAACATTGAAGTCCGCCACCAGCGTCTCGTCGTCCACCAACTGCTTGTTGGTCAGCTCAAAATAGGCGCCCCAGGGATTGTACCAGCTCGCGTAACGTTCCACCGGGAAACCGGAGGGGGTCACGAACGTGGAGCTAAATTGGCTGTCTGTGCTGTGGGGACGGCCGTCGGCGTCGAAGAACGGGTGCAGCTCCAGGCTGCCGCCCAGGTAGACCTGCTCCGGATCGGCGTCGGGGGGGATGGCGGTAGAGGTCACAGTCAGGGTGCCCGATGCGGTGAGAGCTCCGCCCGGCCGTATTCCCTCCGAAGGCGGCTCAGCACCTCGATCGAGGTACAGTTGCAGCCCGCCAGCCACGCTGCCAACCAGCAAGTCCGGATAGTCGTCGCCGTTTAGATCACCCAGGGCCGGGGCTGCATCGTCGTCTGGCCGGGCAGCGCCGTAGTACCGGGCCAGCAGCGACCAATCGCCCCCGTCGTTTTCCAGAGCCCACACTCGACCATCTTCATCTCCGATGAGCAGGTCCAGGTCCAGATCATTGTCCAGGTCGCCCAGATGGGGTGCGCTGTAATCCCCCACGTCAAATTCGCCATAGTAATGATCAGGGTCCGCCCAGGACGCGCTGGCGGACGTGCCGATGTTCTCGTAGTAGTGGAGCCGACCGTCGCCGGCCCCGACCAGCAGGTCGTAGTCGCCATCATCGTCCAGGTCGCCGAAGGTCGGTTTGGCGTAGCCTCCTACGTCGAAGCCCTCGTAATCCGTAGTAGCCAGCACCCAGTTGGGGTTCGTCGTCGAGCCCACGTTGCGGAGGAAGTCTATCGTGCCGTCGTCTTCGCCGACGAACAGATCCAGGTCGCCATCGCCGTCAATGTCCACCAGCGCGGGGGCGGCGTGGTACAGGTCTTCTGGGTCAACGGCGGCCACCAGGCCCAGGTCCGTCCACTCCGGCTCAGAGAATCCACCCGCATCGTTGCGGAACATGTTGACCCGACTGTGATACTCGCCGACCAGCAGGTCCAAGTCGCCATCATCGTCCCAGTCGCCCAGGGCAGGGGTCGAGTAGCCACCCAGGTCCAGCGGGCAGGTATCGTCCACGGTGCGCGCCCAGACGGGGCTACTAGGAGTGCCCACGTTGGTGTAGGTGCGGATGGGGCCGAATTCCCAACCAAGGAGCATGTCCAGGTCTCCATCCTCGTCCAGATCGGCGAAGGTGGGCATCAAGCCCCCACCTTCTTCGTAGATGTTGGCGTACTGGTGAGTCACCAGCGTCCAGGAAGGCGCGGTCGGGGTGCCATCGTTGCGCCAGTGACTGATGTCGCCCCAGGAGCCAACGAAGAAGTCCAAATCGCCATCGTCGTCCACGTCGGCCAGGGCCGGCAGGGCCAGCCAGCCCACACTGGTTCCCAGGTAATCGTCGGTGACGAACATCCATACAGCCTCTTCGCGGTCGCCGATGTTGCGGTAGAAGACCACGTGGCCGTCTTCATTGCCGATGAAGAGGTCGTAATCGCCGTCGGCATCGCTGTCGGCGAAGGCCGGCACGGCGACGCCACCCACATTAATGTCAGCATACTCGTCGGTCACGAAGCGCCAGGCTGCTGTGGTCGGCGTGCCAATGTTGCGGAAGAAAGTGATGGTTCCGTCGCCGGTGCCGGCCAGCAGATCCTGGTCTCCATCGTAATCAATGTCCACAAAGGCCGGCGAGGCCCACCAACTGATGTCCATGTTCTCCCAGCGGTCGGTGACAAAGGCCCACCCTCCATTTCCGATTGCCGATTTTTGATTGCCGATTGCGGATTGCAGAAGGGGTAATCGGTAATCGGAAATCGAAAACCGAAAACCGAAGGTGTCGTTCCGGTAGTGGAAGATGTGGCCGTTGTGGTCGCCAATGTAGAGGTCCAAATCGCCATCATTGTCCAGGTCTGCCAGGGCCGGCTTGACCCAGTGGATCCCACCGGAGTAGAGACCCGGCTCGAGAGCACCGTTCAGAGTCCCGCTGATGACGCGCTGCATGGTGTCCTCGACCACGATTTCGCCCGCTGCCGTCCACATAGCCACACCTGCCCACGGGTTGATGATGCCGGAGCCGGCCAGAGGCCAGGGACCTCCTGAGTCCCCTTGAGTTCTCCTGAGCTCCTCTTTGAAGGGAACTTGGGGGAACTCGGGGGAACTCAGGGCTTGGACACTTGACACTGGAACCTGGAGCGTGGTGGATGCCAGCGGGTCAAGGTCAGAGGAGCTGACGGGGCCGAAGTCCTCCGGGTCCGGCTCGGCGTACTTGAGGAAGTAGTTGACGTACTCGTGAGAAGGATCCTGCTTGACGATGAGGTACGAGCCGGGCGGGCCGTAGGCGGTGGCGGAGAAGCCGCCGTCCTCTCCGGCCACGGCGCTGGTCCAGCGGCCAGAGGTCATGTGGGCAATAACCACAGCGGCGAAGGGAGTGACGGCGCCCGGCGCGCCGGGCACGCTCAGGTAGCCGTCGGCGTCGGGCGTGCCCGGGGGGCG
>CAZGKH010000424.1:0-4059 GCA_964525665.1 uncultured Anaerolineae bacterium
ACGACCGCTGAGGCCGCTGGACTAGGGTCCAGCGTGAGCAGGTGAGTAGTTACGCCCCGATAAGCACTCTTGAACGAAAAACCTGGTTTCTTTCACTTTATCCGAGTTCCAGTTTTCTTGAAGGGAGGTCAAAATGAAGAGTCAAAACCATTCCACTAAACTGTACTTGGCAGTGCCATTCCTGCTCTGTGCTGTTGCCGTAGCGCTGACGGGGATGAGGACAAATGCTCAAGCATTCGGTGAATGCAGCAGTGGCATGATGGATACTGCCATGCCGGCAACGACTACCTATACAGTGTGCCTTCCTTTGGTTCACAAGCATGGGCCGCCGAGCGCCAAGCTGGGGGTGGATTTTGGGCTCTGGGCGACGGTCACAGAGACGATTGCCTACGATTACCCGGTAGCCAAAGAAATGGGTGCGCATTGGATGCGGGTCTTCGTGTCCTG
This sequence comes from uncultured Anaerolineae bacterium, assembly GCA_964525665.1. GTDB lineage: Bacteria > Chloroflexota > Anaerolineae > VGOG01 > VGOG01 > CAYMKL01. The sequence continues at coordinate 448 of CAZGKH010000424.1, forward strand.
GCTTGAAGTTGAGACGGCGCCTGGGGAGTATCACTGGGACACATACGATCCCGTGTTCCAACGCCTGGCGGAATTGGGGTTCGACGCCATCGTGGTGATCTACGGAGCCCCCGACTGGGCCGCCGAGCTGAACTGCGGCCCCATTACCGACACCCTGGCCCTGGAGAACTTCCTGGAGGCCCTCGTGCCTCGTTATGCCGACGTGGTGGATGCCTGGGAGTTCATCAACGAGCCAGACGGCCGAGAGCCCTACCACTATGGGCCGATCATCGGATGCTGGGGGCTGGACCCGGCCGAGTACGCCAGGCAGTTGGGCATATTCTACCCCAAGATCAAGTCGCTAGATCCCGGGGCCCTGGTTTTCTTCGGTGGCCTGGCCTATGATAATTTTGACCATTTCGAGAGGGACTTCTTCGACCAGGCCCTGCAAAACGGGGCCGGCCCGTTCTTCGATGGCGTCAGCCTTCACCACTATCCCATCAATCCTGGGATCTTCCCGACCATGGCCCACAAGGTGAACGAGATCAGCGAGGCGATGTCCAGGAACGGGGTCTACGGGAAGAGGATTTGGGTGACGGAGACGGGCATGTGGATCAACGATGTCGGGTACGAGCCTTTGAATGGGAGCGAGGAGCTGCAACGCGATTTCATCGTGCGGGAGTTCACGCGGGGCTTTGGGGCCGGAGTGGACAACATCTTCTGGTTTGATCCGCGGGAGCATACCGTATGGGAAGGCGCGGTGCAGCGGTGGCTGATCAGCACCGATCATCAACCCATATACGGCTATACCACCTTCCAGCATTTGGCGGGTAAACTTGAGGGGATGCATTGTTCTGGCGCGTACGAATCTGCTCCTGAGGATATCGAGGCCTACGAGTTCCTCGGCACGCAGGGCCTGCTCTACATCCTGTGGTCCAATACCGTGACCCAGACGATAGCGCTCCCCTCCCCAGCCGACGCCGTTCTCACCGACCGCGACGGTGAGGAATCGAGGGTTCTTCCCGTGCAGATGGGGATGGTGGAGTTCGAGGTAGGAGAGAAGCCCGTGTTCGTCGAGATTCCCCATTCGGAGTAGATGAAGTGGGCCGGCACGTCAGAGCCGCGGATAGGCAGAAAAGCGCAGCAGTAGTTTTGCAGATTTGACAAAAGAAGGCCGGCGGGGAGCTGTCAACGGATTCAGGGATCGGATTGAACGGATTTAGGTCAGATCGGACAGAAAGAATCTCACCATAGGAGCGATTATCCGTTCAATTCGTTCCAGAAATCCGTTGACAGTATGCCCCACGTAATTGGTGCAAAACTACTAGCGCGGATCAACAGTGCGAGAAATCCGCGTATTCCTGCTGATCCGCGGTTCTAACCGACTGGGGGCTCCTGATTGCGGTTTCGTGCGGCGTGGTGTATAATTATGTGTAGATTCGTCGTAAACGGTGAGCGCTGAGATGCGCTCCGCGAGGAACACACGAGCAATCAGGTAGCCATGCCAACCAACCTCCCTCCAGAGGCACTTGACGCAGAAAAGCGATATCGCGCCGCCAAGTCGGTGGTGGAGAAAATCGTCTGTCTCGAAGAATATATCAGCCTAATTCCCAAGCACAAGGGCACGGACAAGCTACGGGCCGCCCTGCGCAAGCGACTCTCCAAGCTGAAGCTTTCGTCCCAGACCAAGAAAGGCGTCGGCAGGCGCGATTCTGCCTTTCGTGTCGAGAAAGAAGGCGCGGGGCAAGTGGTGCTCGTCGGGCTTGCCAATGTGGGGAAGTCGGCTCTGGTAGCAACCCTGACCAATGCCGATCCCGAAGTGTCCGCGTCTCCTTTCACCACTTGGAAACCCACCCCGGGCATGATGCTCGCGGAAAACGTCCAGATCCAGTTGGTGGACACGCCGCCGCTGAACAGAGGCTTTGTAGAGCCGGAACTGCTCAATCTTATCCGAAGATCAGACCTCATTTTGCTGGTGGTGGATCTGCAGACGGATCCGGTTGGGCAGCTTGAGAGCACCATCGCCTTCTTGCAGGAACACCATATCGTGCCTCTCCGCCTGAAAGATCGTTGCCCGGAACAGCAAAGCCTGACCTTCAAGCCGCTGCTGGTGCTGGCCAACAAAAGCGATGACGACGATTCCGACGAGGATTTCGAGATCTTCTGCGAACTGCTGGAGGATGACTGGCCAGTGCTCCCTGTCTCTGCGGCCACCGGTCGCAACCTCGACCGCATGAAACAGGCCGTGTTCGAGCGGCTGGAGATCATGCGCGTTTACTCCAAACCCCCCGGCAAGGAACACGATCCCAGCTCGCCCTTCGTATTGGATAAAGGTAGCACCGTGGCCGATTTTGCCCGAAAGGTGCACAAAGATTTCTTCGAGAAGCTGAAATCGGCCAGGGTGTGGGGCAGTGCCGCATTCGACGGCCAGATGGTGCAGCGCGACTACGTCCTCCACGACGGCGACGTGGTGGAGCTGCGCATTTAGATCATACACTGGAATCCCCCATGCCTGTCAATTGGATGGACGTCACCTCCCTCTCGTTCAACACTCTCCTGCTGCTGGAGCGGGTGCAGCTTAGTTGGCTCCCTGGCTGGCTGCCAGAAACCGATTTGGCCATCGCCCTCAGAGCTAATCCAGTGGTGGAATGGTATCTGCGCCACAAGTGCCCGCAGTTGAACCAGTGGCTGGTTGGAGTGATGACGAGTGTGCCTGAAAGCCCCTTGACAGATGCAGCGGAGATACGCCAGGCCGAGGTCGCTGTCCTGGAAGCGCTCACCGATCTGCTGGTCTATGTCGCTGATCCATCCATCTACGATGCTCAGCCGTTTCTGGGGTGGGACTCCAACGAGCTAATGTCTTTGGTTGATTTCACTGGCAAGACGGTCATAGACGTTGGAGCAGGAACGGGGAGACTGGCCTTGCTTGCCGCCGAAGTGGCCGACGCGGTTTTTGCCGTTGAGCCCGTTGCCAATCTGCGTTACTACCTCAAGACAAAAGCCCAGCGAAGGGGGCTGAGCAACGTCTATCCAGTGGATGGCCTCATCACCGACATCCCCTTTCCAGACCAGTTCGCGGATGTGACCATGGGCGGCCACGTCTTTGGCGATCACCCTGAGCAAGAATACCAAGAGATGGCGAGAGTGACCAAGCCAGGTGGAATGGTTATTCTCTGCCCCGGCAATGATGATCGCGATAATGATGTGCATCACTTTCTCGTCTCAAAGGGCTTCCATTGGTCGCGTTTTGAGGAGCCTGGAGATGGCACGAAGCGAAAGTATTGGAAGGGTATTTGATCCAGCATATCAATCGCGTTAGTGGTTCGGTAGCCGTGCGTGAAGGAGGAAATCGCGATTGTGGGGGCAAATCCGATTATCCGTTTTCTATCTGCTGCGGCGAAGGGAGTGATTACGCTGAAAGGGCTTCAGTGATCTCAGAGGCTTCAGTGGGGTCGGTGGTTCAGAGGAGCCGCCTGCCAAATCGGCAGGCGGCTCTTTTTCTGGAGGGGTCAGTGCTGCAGAAAACCCTTTATCCCTTCCCACCCCCCACAAATATTTTTTAAAAAAAAAAAAAATCTTTTCTTTTTTTTTTTTTCCCCCAAATAATTTTTTCTTTTTTTGCGGGGGTTTTTT
>CAZGKH010000425.1:0-4057 GCA_964525665.1 uncultured Anaerolineae bacterium
GAGAAGAATCTGTGTTCATCTGTGTGAATCCGTGTCCTATGTTAAAAATGTCAGCTAATCAGTTTCACGGGTCTGAATGTCATCGTAGTTGGCGGCAATGTGGCTCATCAATACGGCCGAGGCCGCGAACATCTTAGCCATGTCCTCTTCGTCCAACCGCACCGTCTCCAACGACTCGGATGATACCCCCAGACCACGCTCGATGTCCACGCCGCCGTAACCTGATAGGTTCACGACCAGGGCGCGCTTGCGGTTCTCGCCCGTGTGAGGCTCCAGGGCGATGCGGAACAGCGCGCCTTTGGGCAGCACCTGGTCTCCGTCGCGGGCAACGTAGACGCGGACATCGAAGTTTCGCTCCGAATCACGCCACCAGGCACGGTGAGCCTCGACCTTCTCGCACACGGTGTATGGGAAGGGACTGCGCCAGGCGCCGAACTTCTGCCGAAATTCTCCAATGCTCTCCTCAATGATTATGGGAATGGGGGATCGCTTGTCAATGGCATGGACGCCCGCACCGCCGCTGCCCTGGAAAGGCTTAATGATCAGATCCCCCTTGGTCCGCTCGTCGGCGCAGATCGCGGTCAGCTCATCTGCCGTCTGAGCCTGCCAAAACTTGATCGGATGCACATTGAAAGGAGCCAAGCGATCCATAGCCGAATCTACAGCGCAATATGTCAGGTACTTATCGTCGGTGATAGGAAAAGACCAATTGGCCAGCACCACGTCGAAGCGTTGGCCGTGGCCCATCTGGTAGTGCCGCCTCGCCACACCGTCCCCGATGATGGCATCCACAGGATGTCCATTCAGGATGACCCGGCCATTTGCGCCTACCAGGGCCGGCAAGAGCGTTTCATACTCATCCAGAATAATCGTACCTTCGCCCGTCTTCATCAAGCCTCGAAGCCCTTCCATACGTGTCACCCGGGCAGTATCGCATAACCCTCTGGCCACCAGTGAACGCTGCAACCGCTGTGCCAGGTAGAGCTTCTCGATGAGCAACGGATCCCGCTTGATATGGCCAATGACGATCATGGGGGACGGATCGTCTATGAAGCGCAGCATTTCCAGGTAACCGTTGCATACCTCATCCATTCCGTGCGCTGAGATGGACGTGAATCCCCGGTTGCTTCCGCCGTTGGTTTCCAGCACTACGTAATTGCGACTGCCGTTAGGGGCCTGACGTACCATGAAATCCACCGACCCGGTGAAGAACTGGCCGTCGCTAAGCGTAATGAGTTCCTCATCCGGGATCAGGCGCAGCGCACGCCGACAGATGCGTTCCGTCATGCGTCCATCCTGGCGGTGACGAATGGGCGCCAGACTGATGAGGCCATAGCCGCCGATCAGCGCAGAGTATTCGACCAGCCGTTCGAGCTGATCTATCTCCGACAAAGGATTTGCACTCGATTCATTTCCAGCCATTTGCGTTCCTCCTGATTCAGATTTTCAGCACGTAAACCGGGTCTAGCCGGGCGATCAAGTCGCCCAGGCCCAATTCCACCACGCGCTCTACCACTTCCATTCCACGATAAGCATAGGGCATGTCACGCACGTCGCTAACGATCTGCCGGCTGCCATCGGCGCCCATGCTGAGCTCAAAGTACCGCTCCTGCCCCATCTCGATCACGGAGAGGACTTCCCGAAGGTGGGGGAAGGTGTAGCCACCGCCGTGTGGTATCACGTTGGCCGACCGCAGCCGGTCGTATAGGCCCAGCCGTCGCGCCCGCTCTCCTAATTCTAGCCGCTCAATCACAGCGTCCGACAGATTAGGGCGGCCCCTGACCAGGTAGGCCGGCAGACTGGCCTGGAGGGTCAGCGGGAAGACGGCCTTCCCTTTTTCTCTCATCAAGTAGCTGCCCAGCACCATGTCGTTCAGGCTCACCAACCCTTGATGGGCCTCGTTGTTGTAGGGCGTGATGTCGTCGAACAATCTTCGGGCGACCAGCAGCCGGCGCTTCTTGGCGAAGGTGTCCGCTCGCTGGCAGAAGACGTAGTAGTCCCTGGCGTCCTGGCCTGTGAGGAGACGCAGTGGGCCGAAAAGGGTCTCCAGAATGTCGGCCTTGCGTTGCAGCGCCTCACTCCGATCCCAGTACAGTCCATCTCCCCAGGTCGTCTCGCCCCGTAGCTCGCTCCCAGCGGCGTGCATCACGAAGGCATAGGGGAGGAGAGAGCTATCGTCCAGTGGCGTCACCCGAAAGACGTTGATGAAGTGATTGCTCTTCCCGAAGTCCCATCTGAGGGGCATCCCATCAATGCTCAAATTCTCAGCCTGGAGGGTCCGCACCTGCCGCAGTAGAGCGTCTCGCTCCGGCAGTCGGTTGAGGCCGCCTACCAACATCCCGCAGACGTTGGGCTTGAGGTCGAGTGGCAGCCATTCCTGCTGACCGTTCCCCCAGGTGAGCCGCCCCCCGTACCCAAAGCCGCTCCTCCAGCGGTTGAGGTTGCGTGTGACAGTCAGGTCGGGCGCGGCGATGAAGGTGGCGTCGGGAGTCAGACCGAGGGCCTCCTGCGCCAGGTGAATCTTGGCCAACCCATACCTCATATTGACCAAACCCAGACGCGCCCCGCTATCGTCCAGGCCGGTGGAGAAGATGTGCTCTGTGGCGCGTTGGAGCAGCATTTGCCTGTCCATAGAGATTCTCCATAAGAAAACGCCGATGGCCTCTCTGTCACAGAGATACGAGTCAGCCAGCGGCGTTGTGGCATTATCGAGCGATGGAACAGATCTGTTCCGCTTTCATTTTACCACGAATCACGATGTGGCGCAACTTATCGCGTAGAACGTGGGCCCACCAAAGTGTCAACTTGAGGGAATAATCCAGACCTCGGAGGTTTTCAGCCGCAATTTCGCCAGCAGAGGCACTGCCGGAAACCTCCGAGGTCTTAATTGGGAATGCTACCTCCTGACGCGCTTGCTTTGTTCGAACACCGATGTTATACTTATCCCATCTTTCCATAGGGAGGACGACAGTGAAACTGAAACTGGATTACAAGAAGACGTTTCTGATCGGCTTTGGGTTTTTCGGCACCAGCATCATGTGGGCGCTCTACAATACCTACGTCCCCATCTACCTCCAGGCCGGCAATCCGGCCTTCGACTCCCAACTGGCCGTGCAGACCTTTGGCTTCGGCCTGAGCGCTACCATCACCGGGTTCATCATGACGCTGGACAACATCGCCGCTTTCTTCATCCAGCCCATCATGGGGGCCATCAGCGACCGCACCTACACCCGCATCGGCCGCCGTATGCCCTACATCCTCGTCTTCGCCCCCATCGCCGTGCTAGCCTTCGCCCTCATCCCTTTGGTCCCCCAGATGATCCCGGCGGAACTGAACGGGCAGGTGAGCCAACTCAGTGGGCTGTTTGCCTTCTTCGTCGCCGCTCTGGGGGTGATGCTGTTGGCCATGGCTGTGTTTCGCACTCCGGTCATTGCCCTGATGCCCGACCTGACCCCCTCCCCGCTCCGCTCCAAAGCCAACGGGGTCATCAACCTGATGGGCGGCCTGGGCGGGGTGCTGGCCTTCCTGGGAGGCGCCATGCTATACAAGATCTATCGTCCACTGCCCTTCTGGGTCGGCGGCGCCATCACTCTCATCGCCGTCGTCATCCTCTTCTGGAAGGTCAAGGAGCCCAGGAAGTTGGTCGAATCGGCCGCGCGGCAGGAGGAGGGGTTGGGGTTCTTCCGAGGACTGCGCGACATACCACCCGAGAACGTCCGCAGCCTGGTGCTGCTCATTTTGGCCATCTTCTTCTGGTTCGTCGGCTACAACGCCATCGAGACTTTCTTCAGTTCCTACGCGGTGACGACGTTGGGGGTGAGCGAATCCACGGCCAGCATGATCCTCAGCGCAGCCTACATCACCTTCATCCTCTTCTCCATCCCCAGTGGCTTCATCGCCACCCGCTTCGGGCGCAGGCGGACCATCATCGTGGGACTGGCGATCTTCGCCGTGCTCCTGATGATCGCCTTCTTCGTCCCGGTCGTGCCCGCCATCATCGCGCTGCTGGCAGTGGGAGGGCTGGCCTGGTCGCTGGTCAACATCAACAGCCTGCCCA
>CAZGKH010000426.1:0-4035 GCA_964525665.1 uncultured Anaerolineae bacterium
CTTCCAACGAGTTCATCTGGTTCCACAACGACGAAGTCAACGGCTTCCCCGAGGTGGCAGTGCAAGCCACTCTGCCGGTCACTGGAGGCGATGCCCCCGACACATCCATCCCGTACCTGCCCCTGCTGGCTGCGGCCGCTGGTCTGCTGCTGGTCGGTGGCGGGCTGGTCTTGCGCCGCCGCCTGGCCGCAGCGAAGCAATAGCGCATCATCACGAGATCTCTTGTCACCGTAGATCTGAGACCGAGACGAGACCCTAAGGGTTTCAGAAACCCTTAGGGTCTGGGTCTCCAATGGCACACACAAGAAGCCACCTGCATCAATCGTGCAGGTGGCTTCTCACAATACCAGAAGAAAATGGCTTCTGTCATTGACAAACGACTGTCCTGATGGTATAATGAGGCAGTCGTTTTCAGGGCAATCGGCCATGTTCTCAGAAGTGCTTGCCCAGGGTAGACGAGCCATTCTCAATCTGAGGGCGGGGCTCTGCCCGGTCTGTCGCGCCGAGATGCCAGAACCTCAGGCGGCGTACCACGAGTACGGAGACAGGATGCTTGTCGTTGGAGCAGACACATAACCAAGTGTCAGGAATCGCTATGGTTGAACGCACCAATCAGGAGTGGCTGGCCGATCTGCGTGGACCGGGATGCGATCAAGCCTTGATGGATCTGCGCACCCTGCTGGTCAAGGGGCTCCGCTACGCTATGGCTGACCGGCCTGCGGTGACCGAGGCGGATCTGGAGGATTTCGCTCAAGAGGCCCTCCTGAAGATCCTGGCCGGACTGGACACTTTCCGGGGTGAGAGCCGCTTCACCACCTGGGCGCAAAAGATCGCCGTACGCGTTGCCTTCACCGAGCTGCGCCGTCAGCGCTGGAAGGACGTCCCGCTTGAGGACCTGGTTGCCCGCTACAGCGAGGGAGACCTGACGCCGTCTGTTCTGGCGGATCCGGCTCCCTACCCTGGGCAACAGGCAACTCAGCAACTTTTACTCGAGATGGTGCAGCGTCTGATCGCCGAGGAGCTGACGGAGCGCCAGCGCCAGGCGATGGTGGCGGCAGTGATTGTCGGGATGCCTTTGGAGGAGGTGGCCCGCCGGATGGGAACCAATCGCAATGCGCTATACAAGCTCCTGCACGATGCTCGTAAGCGGCTTCAGAAGCGTATGCTCGCCAGAGGATTATCCCCTCAGGATGTACTGACTGCCTTTGAATCCTGAGCAGAGGTAAGCAGAGCGCAGCACACCGCGTCTGAAGTCATAGAGGGTTACTGATGAGACTTGAACCTACCACACTCAAGCGAATGGTGCTCAACGTGCTCACCACCCGGCCGGACGAGATCGGGTGCGACGAGTGTTTCGAGCAGTTGGACCGCTTCGTCGAGATGAAGCTGGCCGGCAAGAATGCTGCCGAGGCGATGCCCCTGGTGCAGGACCACCTGGAGCGTTGCCACGATTGCCGCGAGGAATTCGAGGCTCTGCTGATCGCTCTGAAAGCTCTAGTATGATCGAGCTATGATCCAACGAATCCCTTTGGGCGGACGTTGAATCACCTTCTACTCCCTCCCAACCCCTTCTGTCGCGCTCTCCTCCTTTGTGGCCCGCTTGGGCGGGGCCGCGCCGACACCTAATGGAGCCGCCGCCTTTGGGTGGCCGGTGCTTATTGGCCTGACGTTGATAGCGTTGGGTGCGAATAGCCCCGCCCGGGCGAGGCTGTGGAAGCGGTAGTCGAAGTGGATAGCATGACAGGATAAGTGCGGCGGGCTTCACAGCGAGGCCCGTCGCTTTTGTGTGTATGGGGAGCAGAGAAAGCTTCGATAGCAAAAGGTAAACCCATCACCTCGTCTGCCAGGCCATTTCTTATGCTCCCGGCAACCTTGCACAGAAAGCGAAACCGATATATAATAGGGGCGCATCGTTGGCCGGGGAGACTGATAAGGAGAGCCAGGTGGGCAGTAAAGGTGTAGAGGGAGAGACGCTGTCGAATCCAAGTGAGACTAGTGCCTCTCTGTCAACTTGGAAAGCCGAGAAGCCTACCGCGAGGGCCAGGTTGAAAGGCGCGGCCAACTGGATTGCGGAGCATGAGTTGTGGTTGGTGGCTGTTCCGGTCACGCTGATGCTCTTTTCTGGCCGATTGCCCATCCGGATCATCGGTGCCAGTTTATTATTGATTCCCATTCCTTGGGTATGTCGCTGGGCAGCCAAGGGATACCTGACAGCTCATACGCCCATGGACCTGCCCATCGTGATCCTATTGTGCATGGCATTGGTCGGGCTGTATCCCTCGGTCGCCCCCTCGATGAGCATAACGGTGCTATACAAGATGATCGTGGAGGTCGCCCTTTTCTATGGCTTGGTCAACGGCCTTCACTCCGAAAGGCGGATATGGGCCACAACTGCCGTCCTGCTGCTCGCAGGCGTAGGAGCTTCTCTACTTGGCTTGGTTGGCACCGCGGGGATGGCCCGTGATTTTTCAGCCCTTTTGGGAGGCTACGGAAGCTTTTTGCTCAAGCTTGCCCGGCGCTTGAACGAAGCAGGCTTCAATGGCAACATCGTGGGGGGCACGGTGGCCATGATCTTCCCGTTGTATCTTTCCTTGACCCTGTTTGATTCAAAGGGCCCTTCGGCAAGCTCAGGACGCGGCCTTTGGAAGCTGCTGCTTGGCTTGTCGCTCCCTCTAGTGGGGGGAACGTTGCTGCTCACCCAATCCCGAGGGGCAATTGTCGGCGTAGTTCTGGCCTTGCTCGTGGTAGGTGTCTGGCGGAGCCGGTGGGTCTTGGTGACCCTTCCTGCCCTGTTGGTTGGGATATGGTGGGCGGTTCGCCATTTCGGTACTCAGCAGGTGGCCGAGTTCTTGCTGGTCACTAACACCACCGTGACAGCGGCAGGGAGATCGGAGCTGTGGCAGAGAGCTATCTATATGATGCAGGACTTTCCGTATACCGGCATTGGACTGGGAACCTTCTCTCGCGTTATGCCAGTTCTCTACCCGACCTTTTTAATTGGGCCTGATGTTGAAGTGCCTCATGCCCACAATCTCTATCTGCAGATGGGGGTAGACCTGGGGATTCCGGGTCTGGTTGCTGGCATGGCTCTCATTTCTGTCTTCTTGCTGATCGGTATCAGCGCCTTATGGCGCGCACGGTGCACACAGTTGGAAGGCACCGCAGTAGGAGCCATGGGCGGTTTCGTGGTGTATCTTGTCCACGGACTGGTTGACAACGTCACTTTCAGCGCCAAGCCCGGAGTCGTCATTTGGACCATCATCGGGCTTACTACAGCGATATGGTTAAGGTTCAAAGTCCCCTGATGTTTCGCTGCTCGATTAGTATCAACCGGAAGCACAATGTCCCTTGTCAGAAAAAAAGTGCGAGGTGCCCTAACCGAGTTGGGGGCTATAGTGCCAAAGCTACACCCATTGATAGGGGTAGCTTTGAGCCTGGTTACCCTGGGGCTGGCCGTCAGGGACGTTGCTCTCTCCGAAGTGATGGAGGCTCTGGCCGGAGCGAATTATGGGTTAGTAACGCTCGCCTTTCTGGCGGCCATGGCTGCGACGGGGGCCACTGTTCTCCGCTGGAGACTCTTGCTGCATCCCCATCCGGTCAGGACAACTAGGCTTTTCTCCATTTTCATGATCGCCCATGTCCTCAACGTCGTATTGCCAGCCAAGCTGGGGACAGTAGCCAGGGTTTACCTGGCAGGAGAGGTGGAGAATATCAGCAAGGCCTTTGTCCTGGGGAGCATAGCGGTTGAAAAGGTACTGGATAGCTTAATCATCGTGCTTTTAGGAGTGATCATTGTCCCCTTCGTTCTCCTTCCTGAGTGGCTCTGGCGACCAGGTCTTGGCACGGGCATCCTTTTCCTGGCTCTTTTCCTCTTGATGGTACTTGCCGGCCGTCACAGGCACAGAGTCATCAACTGGTCAGAGGGTCTTTGGACCAGGTTGCCCCTCCGGCGTCACTTCGACCTGAACCAACAGTTGGGCTTGATCCTGGATAGCTTTGCAGTTTTGTCTCGGCCGGACATCCGTTGGCCTCTGG
>CAZGKH010000427.1:0-4023 GCA_964525665.1 uncultured Anaerolineae bacterium
CGATGGGGATTGCTTCGCAAAAACCGCTCGCAATGACACTGGGCTGAACGGTTACAAATCCACAGGAGGAAAACGAATGCGATTACATCGCCTTGTAACAACCCTGCTAGTAACATTATTAATCCTTGTGCCCCTGGGAGCTTCGGCCGCTCCACCCGCCCAGGAGACCAACTTGTTAAAGAACGCCGGCTTCGAGGAAGGCTTCAGCGAGCGAGGCGCTGGGGAAGTAACAGTAGCCAACGGATGGGAAGCGTGGTGGGTTCAGGGCTCCGAAGACCAGACCAGCGAAGGCTACCTCAAGCGACCCGAGTACAAGCCGGAGGACGCTTGGGTCTTTACCATGCGGCGTGTTCACTCAGGCCGCTTCTCCCAGAAGTACTTCAACACCTTCTCCACCCACATCGCTGGCATCTATCAACAGGCAGCAGTCACCCCGGGCAGCAAGCTCACCTTCTCCATTTGGGTGCAGGTTTGGAGCAGCACAGAACCAGACGCAGATGCATGCGAGGGTTTCGGCAACTATGCGGTTTGGGCGGGCATTGACCCTCACGGCGGTATAGATGGTAATTCCGGCAATGTTGTTTGGTCAGAGTCCGACATGCCTTGCAACCGGTGGGCTCACCTGAGTGTTTCCACCGTGGCCCAGTCCGACAGGATCACCGTCTTCACCAAAGGTGCGCCAGATTTCCGTGTAAAGTTCAACGATTCCTACTGGGATGATGCTGTTTTGACCGCCGTCGCTCCCACTCCCACACCCCGGCCGCCAACCAACACCCCCAAGCCAACCAACACACCAGCGGCGACCAACACTCCGGTGCCGACCAACACTCGGGTGCCAACCCACACTCCCATCCCAACAGCCACCCACACCCCCACGCCAACGCCAACCGACACCCCAACCTCCACAGCAACCCCAACGCCAACTGACACCCCCACGCCAACCGATACTCCAACGCCAACCGACACCCCAACCTCTACAGCAACCCCAACGCCAGCCAGCGGGGACATCTGCGTACTGGCCTATCACGACCGCAACGGCAACAAAATGCGCGATCCAGACGAGGAGCTCCTGCCTGGGGCAATGTTGACTGTCTCCGATGGCCGACAGACCGTGGACAGCTACATCACCGACGGCATCAGCGAACCCTACTGTTTCATGGACTTGAGGCCAGGCAACTACTTCCTCTACGAGGAAAACCCTCCCGGCTACAACTCTTCCACGGGAGATGATTGGGGGGTAGTCGTCGCCGGCGGCTCCACCATGCAGATCGAATTCGGCGATAACCTGCAGCCCACCCCCGTACCGACGTCTACACCGGTGCCCACATCTGCGCCCATTCCCATCCCAACTCCCACTCCAGAGACTTTGATCTCTAGGCTGAGTGCGAATCTGTATCAGGTGAGCGGCGTCATAATAATCTTCCTCGCAGCGGCGATAGCCCTCGTGTTCAATATCTTGAGGAAGAGAGGATAGTGGCTATTTGCGACCTTTGATCGCCGAGGGCACTGTCCTGGACGGAACAGTACAGGGTCTCTGACCGAGGCGAAAGAAACAGAGATGAAGATCAACCCTTCGACAGGCTCAGGACACCGCTCTTGGCCCAAGACGATGCTTCAGCGCCGGCCCTTTTGGTTGGCCCCCATCTTCTTGGGCCTTTTTGCCTATCTCCCTATCTTATCAGGCCCTGGGGTCGTCAACACCGGCGACAGCGCGTTCCTGCTGATGCGCTTGCACCAACTGGTTCTCAATCTCCGAGGCGGCGTCTTCCCGGTTCGCTGGATGCCCGATGCCGCCTACGGGCTGGGCTATCCTTTCTTCAACTTCTACGCTTCCTTGCCCTACTACATCGCTGGCGTTTTCAACCTCCTGGGCTTCAGCTACATCTGGTCCCTCAAACTGACCCAGATACTGGGCTTTGTCGCCGCCACGATCTTCGCTTATCTGCTGGCCAGGCGACTCTGGTCCTCACGGGCAGCCGCCCTCCTGACTGCCCTGGCCTACACCTACGCCCCCTTTCACCTGATCCAAGTCTACGTGCGCGGCGATGCTCTATCGGAGTTCTATGCCTTCGCCTTCTACCCTCTTATCCTCCTGGCCCTCTTGCGGCTACGCCAGAAGCCGTCCCGCGTCAGTGTGGCATTCTTGGCCCTGGCCTATGGCGGACTCATCCTAAGCCACAACATCTCCGCTCTGGTCTTCAGTCCCTTCGTCGGCTTATGGCTTATCGCTAATGGCTTATCGTCCACCAACAACAAGAGACCTGTGGCAAGCTATCTGCTATACGCCATCAGCGGCATCGGGCTGGGTTTGGCCCTGAGCGCCTGGTTCTGGCTGCCAGCCTTGCTGGAGGGGAAATGGGTGCATCTGGAGCGCATGACCAGCGGCTACCTCAACTACAGTGGCCACTTCCGCGGTGCCGACCTTGTCCAATGGAGAATCCTGTTCGACTATCAGCGAGAGGCATCGCCCTACGCCATGGGCGCAATGCAGACTATCCTCGCCCTCGTGGGGATTGCCAGCATCCTCATCTGGTGGGCCAGGCGCCGCCGCCTGGAACGAAACAGCGCCTTCTTTCTGTTGATGCTGATCACCATCACCTTTCTCATCACTCCCTCCTCTCGCTCCCTTTGGGATACGATCCCTCTCCTGCCTTTCGTACAGTTCCCCTGGCGGCTCCTCGCGGTGCAGGCCCTTCCCGTGAGCCTCATTATCGGCCATCTGGCCCGATGGCCAAGCAAGAGGACATGGCGCGGCGCCATCGCTGTGGTGCTGGGCCTGGCTTTGCTGACTACGGCAATGCTCGATCTACCAGTGGAGTACCTGGATATTGACGAGGTCTCCAAGGAGCACGTAGCTCTATACGAATACTTCACCGCCTACGTGGGCAGCACCAGCCGCAACGAATACCAGCCTCGCTGGGTCGAGCCCAGCACCTTCACCTCGGAGGTCTTGCTCAACGATGGCCAGAAGCCGCCCCCTCTGGCCGTACAGGGTGAGCTCGTGGAGGCGAAGCTGCTGACCCAAGGGCCTACAGATGAGCACTGGCAGGTGGACGTTGCCTCCCCTCAAGCTGCGCTGGCCTTCTACACCTACTATTTCCCTGGCTGGCAGGGCTATGTTGACGGGCAGCCAGTGGTAACAGGCCCGGTAGAGAGCCTGGGCTACATTGGCCTGACCGTGCCCCAGGGTTCCCACCAGGTCATCCTACGTCTGCAACGCACTCCACTGCGCGCCTTCGCCGAAGGGCTATCTCTGCTGGCTCTCATTCTCGTCGTCGGTTTGCTGGTCATTGGTTTTCTGCTCCGGCGGGATCGCCAGATCCCGTTGCCAAACTGCCAGGTCTGGCGATTTGCAGAGCGGGTTGTAGCTCTAGCCTTGCTCCTCGTTCTCCTTCCGCGCCTTTTGCCACGGCCAGTTCAAGAGGGGAGCATCTTGGACTTGACCCTGGGATTCAAGCGGTCTCCCTACCCCCACCACAACCCCCAAGGGATACCCTTTGAGAATGGAGTACGCTTGCGAGGATACCAGCTTTCAGCAGAGGAGACAAGAGCTGGCGAGATAGTCGCCGTGACCTTGTACTGGGAAGAATCCACCATTAGGCAGGACTCTACTCCAGAGGCAATTGTCCGCCTGGTCTTGCCGGCGACGCATCTATTCCAGGTGCCCTACATCATCGCCGAGGATGCAGCACCACTGGAGCCGACGACTATCCACCACCTTGAGATCCCCGTGGAAAGCGTGCGGGGGCTCTATTTCGTCAGCGTCGGCTTGAGGGATACCGGAGAGGAGATTCTCGCTCTCAGCGAGGGTGGGGAGCCGCTGGACATCCTCTGCCTAAGCCCTATCCGCCTACGGGGCAGGGGAGCGGAGGAGCAGGGGAGCGGAGGAACAGGGGAGCATAGAGGGATTGGTTTGATCGAAGGAGAGGCAGAACAGGAGAACCCTAAACTCTTGAGAGCCGATCTGGTGTGGCAGGCGAGTAAGCAGATTCTGGCCAACTACGGCGCCTCCGTACGTCTCAA
>CAZGKH010000428.1:0-4015 GCA_964525665.1 uncultured Anaerolineae bacterium
TAATGGGCGGGGTCTTGGCTGCGGGATTGGTGATGGGATATCCGTTTGGGCTGAAGCGGGTCATGTCGGCGATTGTTACTTCAAAAACGTTATCGTGAACATACGATCAATATCTACACGTTGTACGGCATACAAATAAAGCTCTCGCGCAAACAGGCACATTTGGTTTTTGTCGATACACAAAGCCAACGTTCGACAGAAAAATGATAAATTGAAAAACTATAAGAAATACTAAGATTAAATGGAGATAAATAAATTGAAACCAAGAAAGGCACTGAACAAAGCCTTCCTGAAAGTAAAACCGAATAGGACAGAAATCGAAGGTTTCAAGACTAATCTCATCCAGCTACTCGACTGGACAAATAACACCGAATCCGAAGAGTTTCATAAAAACCTTGTCATTGACTTTCTTAAAAAGACCTACTACGACCCAAATTATTTCATCAATACCAAAGGACGAAATGACCTTGTAATACATAACGGAGAAAAAACTAAAAGCACAGTTGGCGTAATAGTTGAAGCAAAAAAGCCGACCAACAGAACCGAAATGGTCACGACTGACAAGCTGAATGCAAAAGCTTTTCAGGAATTGATTCTTTACTACTTGCGAGAAAGAATCACGCTGAACAATCTGGAGACCAAACATCTGATTATCACAAACATCAATGAATGGTTCATTTTTGACGCAACTACTTTCGACAGGCTATTTGCACAAAACAAAAAACTCGTCAAGCAATTCCAAGATTTTGAAGACGGGCGGTTGGCTGACATCAAAACCGATTTTTTCTACAAGCAAATTGCCGAGCCTTTTATCGCTGATATCAAAACAGAAATTGAGTTTACGTATTTCAATTTGCAGGATTACCAAAAGCCTCTGCGAAATGACAACAAAGCGGACGACAATAAATTGATTGCCCTCTTCAAACTATTGTCTCCTGAGCACCTTTTGAAACTCCCATTTACCAACGATAGCAACAGCCTTGATAAACGTTTTTACAGCGAGCTATTGCATATTATCGGTTTAACAGAAACCAAAGAAGGCAGCAAAAAACTGATTGCGCGAAACAAAGGCGGTGAACGAAACACAGGAACACTGCTTGAAGATGCCATCATTCAGTTGGACAGTTTGGACAAAATTAGCCGATTGGAAAGACCAAGCCAATTTGGGAGTACACAGCAGGAAAAGCTTTTCAATGTTGCTCTTGAACTTTCAATTACATGGATTAACAGAATTTTGTTTCTAAAACTATTGGAAGCTCAACTCATCACCTATCACAAAGGCGATAAATCATATTCCTTTCTCAACTTTGACAAGATTAAGAACTATGACGATCTGAACAGCTTGTTTTTTCAGGTGTTGGCACGAAAATATGAAGAGCGAAACGAAGATGTCATCCAATCTTTTGAGAAAGTCCCCTATCTCAACTCTTCCTTATTTGAACCGACAGACATTGAACAGGATACGCTTTTCATTAGCAATCTGAGAGACGATAAAACCATTCCAATTATTTCGTCCACCGTTCTGAAAGATCAGCACGGCAAAAAGCGAACAGGAAAACTGAATACGCTTGAATATCTGTTTGAATTCCTGAACGCCTACGATTTCAGCAGCGAAGGTTCAGAAGAAATTCAGGAAGAGAATAAATCACTCATCAACGCTTCTGTTCTCGGTTTGATTTTCGAAAAAATCAACGGCTACAAGGACGGTTCATTCTTCACGCCAGGTTTCATCACCATGTACATGTGCCGTGAAACCATTCGTAAAGCAGTCGTTCAGAAATTCAACGAAACAAAAAAATGGAAGTGCAAAAACCTTGAAGACCTGTACGACAAGATTGAAGACCGCAAAGAAGCCAATGAGATTATAAACAGTCTGAAAATTTGCGACCCTGCCGTTGGTTCAGGACACTTTTTGGTTTCCGCCCTCAATGAAATGATTGCCATTAAGAATGACTTGAAAATTCTGCAAGACAGAGATGGCAAACGCCTGAAAGAATATCAGGTGGAAGTAGTGAATGACGAACTCATTGTAACGGACGAAGAAGGAGAACTTTTTGACTACAATCCCAAAAGCAAGGAAAGCCAACGTATTCAGGAAACGCTCTTTCACGAAAAGCAAACCATCATTGAAAACTGTCTTTTCGGAGTGGATATCAACCCGAACTCGGTAAAAATTTGCCGTTTACGTTTATGGATTGAGCTTTTGAAAAACGCTTATTATAAAAACGCTACTGAACTTGAAACGCTTCCCAATATTGATATCAATATAAAGCGCGGGAACTCCTTAGTGAGCCGTTTTGACATTGATGCAGACTTGAAACAAGCTTTGAAAAAAAGTAAGTGGTCGATTGATAGCTATCGTGTTGCCGTTGACACCTATCGAAACGCTCAAAACAAAGCGCAGAAAAGAGAAATGGAAAAACTGATTGCCGATATTAAGTCGGATTTCAGGAGCGAAATTTCCTTGAATGACCCAAGAGTGAAAAGGCTTCGCAAACTTTCAGGCGAACTATTTAAAATGACCAATCAAGTTCAGCTTTTTGAAATGAGCAAAAAGGAAAAAGCAGCTTGGAATAAAAAAGTAACTAAACTAACCCAAGACACCAAAAAGTTAGAAGCAGAAATTGAAGAAATAAAAGCCAACAAGATTTTTGAAAACGCTTTTGAATGGCGTTTTGAATTTCCTGAAGTACTGAATGATGATGGTGATTTTGTGGGCTTTGATGTGGTGATTGGGAATCCGCCTTACATTCTTGTCCAGACTTTAAGTGACCAAAATTTGTTCAACTATTACAGTCAGACCTTTGTAACTGCAACTTACAAAATCGACACCTATGCACTGTTCTATGAATTAGGAATCAAAATAATGGCTGATAAAGCAATGCTTTCTTTTATAACTCCAAATACATTTTTGAAAAACAAACATTCAAAAGAACTAAGGCGGTTAATTTTGGCAAACTCTCTTTATGAAATCATTAACTTCTATACTCAAGTTTTTGAAGACGCATCAGTTGACACACTAATTCTGATGATGTCAAAAGGGTCAAAATCTGTACCAATCAAGTTTGTATTTTCTGCATATAAAAAGGACGTATTCGATTTATCTGAAACTGAAAAGATATATCATCTTCAAGATGAGTTTCAACGCGGGAATTTTGAACTAGAATTAGATATTGACTCAAACCTCAGGAAAACTCTTACTAAAATCGAACTTAATTCGGAACCTCTTAAAACATTTGGACGATCATATTTTGGAATTCAGACATATGACAGGAAGGAATTCGTAAGTAAAGAAAAGTTGAACAGTCATTTTTACCCTGTCATAGATGGCGGGAATGTTCAAAGATATAGATGTGATCCGAGTACGGAATTTGTTGATTTCAGGAAAGAGTCGATCAAAAGTGGCGGTGATCCAAGTGTCTATAAAAGACACAGAATTGTAGTTCGCCAAATTGGTGTATTCCCTGAAGGAACAATAGTAGATCCTAACCTGATGACCTTAAATACCATTTACAATATCTTCTTGCACAAGGATGACATGGATTTTTTAAGATTTCTCCTAGCTCTTATAAATTCCAAAACTCTACAATTCTATTGGTTAAAGAAGTATTACGATAACAAAGCTACCTTCCCAAAGATTAAGAAGGCGCCTATAGAGAATTTGCCAATTAAAAATCCAGGCTCTGAAATGGTTGTAAAGATATCAGAACTTGTGAAAAAGGTTATGGAACTCAGAAAAGTAAACTCTAATACTTCTGATATTGAAAGTCAAATAGACCAGTTAGTTTACCAGCTTTACGATTTGACGGAAGAAGAAATTGAAATAATTGAAAATGCGTAATCCAGTGCAAAACAGCCACACACATGGTCAAGCCGCACAATCTAAAGCTTGTCAAAGAGCGTGTTTCAGCCAACGCACGGATAGAAAAAGAAAAAGTACGACCGCACAATAATGGATAGACCAAATTGTCATTAATATTATGAAACACTTTCACCGCTTTAACGGGCTTCGAGC
>CAZGKH010000429.1:0-4011 GCA_964525665.1 uncultured Anaerolineae bacterium
ACTGGCGGCGGCAAAACCTCGGAGGTCTTACCCCTCGAATCCATGTTGACCCACACTATTCCACAAATCGCAGTAGAGCAAAACTCGCTCTGTGAGACGGCCCGGGGACGGGCCTACGAGCGACAAACAGGGTTACTTTTGCGCTAGTGCCACAAATCACTTCAGTTCGTAGAATTCTTTTGGGGAAATTCCTAGCCCATCTAGGATTCGCTTCATAGTGCCCTTCTTGATCGTCTTGCCTGCGTGTCTAGGCACTACGATGCGGCTCCCATCGCTGTGGCGAGTCCATATCTCATGGCTACCTTTCGCCTGACGGTAGAACTCGAAGCCAAGTTTTCTGGCAACCTTGATGACCTCTTTGTCTGTAGCAGCTGGAAGCTTGGGACTCATACCGCCACCGCTAATGGCATCTCTACCTTGTACTTTTTCCTCTCCTCCCCTTGGAGAAGAAACTCTCCCAACGACATACCTTCTCGCTGCGCGTCCAATTCGAGACAAATCTGAGCCACATCTTTGAGATTCTCTATTGCCTCTTCGTAAGTCTCGCCCTCGGCATAACATTGCCTGATATTTTCGCAAACCGCCAGATAGCCACCCTCCTCCTGAGGCTCAACCGTCACAATAAGAGTAAAATTCCTCATAGCCTCCCTCCATTTTCTCGGACACTCTGAATCCCGGGCACCATTATAACACCAAGCACTTGATATTGCAAAACTGAACTCGTTTCCTCCTCAGCGGTTGATCAGATAGACACCGCCAATGAGCAGCGCGGCGCCAATTAGAAGAGCCGAGGTGATCGGTTCATCCAGTAGTAACTTGCTGAAAGACACTCCAAACAGAGGCTCTAAATAGACAAAGCTTGCCGCCTGACTGGCTTCCATGCTTTGCAGCGCCCTAAACCAGATCACGAAAGCGAAGACGGTGCAAACCAGCGATAAGAAGGCGATACTGAGCCATGCGCTAGGCGGCAGAGTTGGCAGCTTGGCAATTAGGCTGGGCCTAACAAGGAGCAACAGGGGCACCACCGCCGCCAGCATAGCCCCCCCGACCACCATTAGGGGTGGGTGCCTGGCCACCAGCGGCTTGCCCAGGATGGTGTAGATGGCCCAGCAGAGTGGCGCCAGCATGGTAACGAACACGTAGCGAAGATGGCTGAAGTCAATCTGTTGGCCACTTTGGCCGCTGGCATAGCGCACAATGACATACAAACCTGAGAAGGCGATGGCTAGTCCCATCGCCTTCTTGGTTGTCGGTCGCTCCCTCAGAAACAGCACGGAGAGTATGAAGGTGAAGGCAGGGTTCAGGGAGATGATCAAGCTGGCCGTGCCGGCAGGGATTCGACTCTCGCCCGTGTTCAGAGCGAGATTATAGACCACCGCTCCCGACAGCCCCAGGAGAACCAGGCCCGGCCAGTCTATCCTGACCATTCGCCAGAAAGCCGCCCGGCGAGTGGTCAGGAGCAAAACGCTGAAGATGAGGGCCGCCGGGATGAACCTCAAAATCGTCAGTTCCATGGGAGCCAGGAACTGCACGGCGTGTTTGATAGCGACGAAGGAGTTGCCCCAGATCAAAACGACCAACACGAGCAGCAGATAGGTGGTCTTCGTTGGTTTCATCTAAGTCCCGATAGCTGCCCTCATCCCCCTACCCCCCTTCTCCCAGGGTTGGGAGAAGGGGGAATCAGATGCCCCTCCCCTGTTTTCGGGGGAGGGGTTGGGGTGGGGGCTCTAATAGGCCCTGGCGAAGAGCGCTTGTTCCCTGGCCTCCTCACCGCAGCGAATGCAGTGACCCGCCTCCTCCTTCTGGCTGAAGGGGATGCAGCGGATGGTGGCTTTGGTCTCCTCTTTGATGGTCGCTTCGCACTCGCCAGAACCGCACCAGTAGGCGTAGATAAAGCCGCCGTCCCCCTCAATGATCCGCCTGAACTCTCTATAGTCGTCCACTTCAAAGGAGTTCTCGTCGAGGAAGCTCTTGGCTCGTCGGAACAGGCTCTGCTGGATATCATCCAGGATGTCGTTAATGCGCTGAGCCAGGCCCTCTTGGGGAACGGTGGTCTTCTTGCCCCCTTCTCGTCGGGCCAGCACAACTTGCCCCTGGGCCACATCTCTAGGCCCGATCTCCAGACGTAGGGGCACACCCCGCAGCTCCCACTCGTTGAACTTCCAGCCGGGCGAGTATTCCTCCCGGTCGTCCACCTTGTAACGCACTTCCTTGCCGAAGGCGATGTCCTGAGCCTTGTCCTGAGCCCCGTCGAAGGGCTGTCGAAGGGTCTTGGTGATATCTTCGACTGCCTTCAGTACCTTTTCTTTTCCCTCCTCGTCCCGCCAGATAGGGATAATGACAACCTGGAAGGGAGCTATCTTGGGCGGCAGGATCAAACCCTGGTCGTCGCCGTGAACCATGATTACTGCCCCCACCATGCGAGTGCTGAGGCCCCAGCTCGTGGTCCAGCAGTACTGTAGCTCGTTGTTTTGGTCCAGGTACTTGATGTCGAAGGCCTTGGCGAAGTTCTGACCCAGGAAGTGGGAGGTGCCGGACTGCAAGGCCCACTTGTTGCCCATCATGGCCTCGATGGTGTAACTGGCGTCCCCACCAGCGAACTTCTCCGACTCGCTCTTGCGTCCGGTGACGACGGGAATGGCAGCGTCGGTCTCGGCGAAGTCGCGGTATACATCCAGCATGCGCAGAGTCTCTTCCTTGGCTTCCTCGGAGGTGGCGTGAGCGGTGTGCCCCTCCTGCCAGAGGAACTCGGTGGTGCGCAGGAACAGGCGAGGACGCTTCTCCCAGCGCACCACGTTGGCCCACTGATTGATGAGAATGGGCAAGTCGCGATAGGAGCGCACCCACTGGGAGTACATGTGGCCGATGACCGTCTCCGAAGTAGGACGCACGATGAGAGGTTCTTCCAGCTTCTTGCCGCCGCCGTGGGTCACCACTGCCAGCTCCGGGGAGAATCCCGCCACATGCTCGGCCTCCTTTTTGATGAAGCTCTCGGGGATGAAAAGGGGGAAATAAGCGTTCACGTGGCCGGTAGCCTTGAAGCGGCTATCCAGGCCCTCTTTGATGTTCTCCCAGAGGGTGTAGCCGTAGGGTCGGATGACCATACAGCCCTTGACCGGGGCATAATCGGCCATCTCTGCCCGCTGGACGACGTCCGTGTACCAGCGGGAATAGTCCTTGCTGCGCGGTGTGATTTTCTTCGCCATTTTCGTCCTCCTTGTAACTTAGTGTTGGGCAAGGTCTCCGACCGCAGCCCCCCTGCGCTTCGGTCAGGAGACCTTCAGCGAACAGAATAGCCGTAAACCAAAAACACCCCGTCCTCTAAGGACGAGGTGTTCATGCCCCGTGGTACCACCCTAGTTGGCTTGCCACAGCCCACTCAATCGGTACAGAATAAATCATGACTCCCCTGAAAAAAGCCTGCTCTGAGGCCCGTCCTCGGGCCGATTGCCGCACCCGGGGACGGCTGCGGGAGCTTTTTTCAGTAGATTCAATCTTACTCGATACCGCTCCTTACGATAACGGGAGGATCCCGGCCAAGCTTAACAGCCTATTGGCTGATGGCTAATAGCTGATAGCCGATAGAGCCATAAGCTATGAGTTATCTGCCATTCGCCAGCAGGCTTTTTCGCTGGCAGCTCCTGGGTGGGTTCAGTGTAGGCTTTGATGCTAGCTTTCACCTCCTCTAGCTCGCTGTGATCATTGCTCTGCACTTACTATTCCCAATCGTCGCTTTTGGTTTATTGACAAGAAAGATAGCACATATTCAGCATTTTGTCAAATAGCGCTCTTCAAGTTATTCTGAGCTGCTCCATAGCGCGGTCGCGCCACTCATAAGGGAAGAAACTCCAAGTGTCATCGCGAGGCGGTGCTTTTCCGCCGAAGCGATCCCCGATTTGCGAGGGGGAGATTGCCCTGTACTTAGTCAGTACAGGACTAAGTGCTTCGGCAAAAAACGCCTCGCAATGACACTGGACTGAACGGTTACCCCCCGCCTACATCGGAGGAGAT
>CAZGKH010000430.1:0-4007 GCA_964525665.1 uncultured Anaerolineae bacterium
CTTCACTCAGCCGGTGAACTCGTGCCTGGATGGCCTCGCTCAGGCCGGCGGGCAGTGGGAGTTTCTTCTCGCTGATCTGCGCAAAATCGCCTCTCCAGGCTCCCCCCTCCAGGTGGACCATCCCCGTCTCAAAGAGCACTTTGATGGTCTCCATCAGGAAGAAGGGGTTGCCCTCGGTCTCTTCATACAGCCGCCCTGCCAGCGGTACCACCGCTTGGCCCGCCCCCGACATCTCGACCACCATTTCCTCCACATCCGCAGACGAGAGACGTGACAGGCGCAGCGGCTTGGCCAGCCCTTCCCGGGTCAATCGCCGCCGGATGGCTAGTAGGGGATGCTGCAGCCCAAGCGCTTCGGGGCGGAGGGTACCAACCATCAGAACAGGGTGATCTGCCAGATGGCGGGCCAGGTAGTGCAGTAGTTCCAGCGTGGACTCGCTGGCCCAGTGGAAATCCTCCAGGACGATCAGGAGCGCTCCGCGAGAAGACAATTCAGTCAGGAAACGGGCCAGGCCGTCGAATAGCCGCGCCTCCTCCTGATCGCCCTCGGGCGACGGCGTAGCCCCAAGCCCAGGCTGTATCTCAGACACCTCTGGCAGCAGGCGGGCTACCTCTGCTACAGTCCAGGCGGGAAAAGCCGCCAGTTCGGCCGAGGTCAGGGCCGGGAGAACCGTGCGCAGTGTCTCGGCAAAGGGCTGGTAGGGCAAGAGGCGCTCGAACTCGTAGCAACGTCCCCACAACACGCGGATGCCCTGCCAGCGCAGACGGTTGGCGAACTCCTCGACCAGGCGAGTCTTGCCCACCCCGGCCTCGCCGCTGATGAGTACCAGGCCGCCGTGCCCCGCCTGCGCCTTTTGCCAGCATTCATGCAAGAACGCCATTTCCTGCTCCCGGCCCACCAGTCTGACGGGAGCGATCACATCGAGGGGACTGCGCCCTGGGGGCTCTATCGCCGGCACCTCAACAGGAACAACCTCAGGCACGGGTCCGACCTCGAAGCATCCCTCGAGGATGGCCTGGTAGAGCTCGGTGGTCTCGATCATGGGCTCCGTGCCCAGCTCTTCCAGCACGACCTCCCGGCAACGGCGGTACTGCTCCAGTGCGGCGTTGCGCTGTCCCAATCGGCAATAGGCCCGCATCGCCAGCCGGTGAGCGTCCTCGCGCAGTGGATCTCGGCCCAGCAAGCGCAGGGCTGTCGCCAGTGCGGCTTGGTGCTCCCCTCTTGTCTCATGACCGACCATCAGTCGCGCCAACGCCTCGAGAAACAGGGTTTCCAGCCGATAACGCTCGTTGATGATCCAGTCGTCGTAGAAGCCATCCAGGAAGTCGCCCCTGTACAGGTCCACGGCTGCACACAATGCTGATACTCTGGTTTCCCAATCTACCAATCTACCAGTTTCCCAATCTACCAGCTTCTCGAATTGATCAACGTCCAGCCAGAGATCGCTTTGGGGATCGAACTGTACCGTGTGGGGATCGCTCAAGATGGGGATATCGTTGGGGAGACAGCGGCGGATGTGCCAGAGGGCCGTGGAGAGGGAACGGCGCGCCTTGCGCTGTGGCCGGTCGCCCCAGAAGAGGCCGACCAACCGATCTCGGGGCTGGGGTCGGTGATGGTGGAGGACCAGGTAGGCCAGCAGGGACTGGGATTTGAGGGTGGGGGGCTTGGGTAGTGGTTGGCTATCATAGCGGATGTCTAGCGTACCCAGAAAGTACAATCGCAAGGTAGACATTGCCAGACCTCCTTCAACTTACTTTGGCAGGGCATCTTTCTTCGCTAGCGGGGGAGCTGTCAACGGATTCAGGGAGCGGATTGAACGGATTCGGATGCAGATCAGTCAGGAGGAATCTCACCGGACGGGTGGTTATCCGTTCAATCTGTTTCACAAATCCGTTGACAGTATTCCCCCCGAAAGCCGGTCTCTGCGAACAAATGTCGTCGCAGTCTGCGGGAGGGTGAATACTTGCTCATGCCTCTTTTGGCTCCCCAAGGATTCGCCATCCCCTCTGCGAGGCGTAGTCCCATAACTGGCTGTCGGGGTAGACGGCAACGGGGTTGCCCACCAGTTCGAGCATGGGGACGTCGAAGATGCCATCCCCGTAGGCGAAGCTTTGGCTGAAATCTAACTCCAGGCCAGTTCTATCCAAGAGTTCGGTGAGGAGAGTCACCTTGTCCTGGCCGAAACAGGGCTTGATGGCCCGCCCCGTGTACCTCCCGCGTTTTAGCTCCAGCCTCGTGCCCACGACATGCTGCACGCCCAGCCGCTCCCCGAGACAAGCCAGCAGCTCCTCGAAAGCGCCGGAGACCAGGATCACCTGGTGGCCTTTGGTCTGGTGTTGACGTAGCGCCGCGACCGCCTCAGGGCGCAGGGAGGGGATGAGTACTTGGTCAATGACCCAATGGAAGATCTCCTGGCCCTCTTCAGGCCGCAGACCCACGAGGGGCCAAGGCATATCTTTGATCCACAAGCGGAAGAACCGCGCTCGGCTCAGCAAGCCCAGGCGGTGCAGCGGCCACAAGGATAGGTGAGTGATCATGAACACATTGAAGAGAAGTCGCCTGCGATGGTGCTGTTTGAAGTACCTACCCAGAGCGCGCCAGACGTGCTCAGCGCACAACGTGCCATCGAGATCGAAGAAAGCTGCGATCATTGTTCTGTATCCCCCTGTTCATAGCGGATGGTTGTCCCTTGCTCAAGCTTTGGCTCCAGCAGCACTCGCTTGATCACGCCCGGCTGTCGGCCTGAGATGAGCTGCACCTTAAGCTCTGGCCGCTCCTGTACCAGGGCGTACATGATCCGGACCTTGGTCAGCATCCCGCCCGTCACGTCAACGCCATGAGAGCCTGCCAGCTTATGCTCGACCCGGTCAAAGTTCTGGCGCGAGATCTCCGGGATCAACTGGGCGGAGTCATCGCGGAGGGGATCGGCAGTGAAGACACCCTCCACCTCGCCAGCCAGGATGATGCGCGCAGGCTCAAGGTGATGGGCCAGGTAGGCGAAGATCTGCTCGGTGGAGATGATGGTGCAGCCCCGCACTTCGTCCAGGGCTACGTCACCGTAGACCAGGGGCACCAGGCCGTGATGCAAAATCAATTCGATAGGCTCCGCTTCCATGCTGATGAGCTCGCCATCGTAGCAGTGGGCTGAGGCCGATGGCTGGATGGAGACGACGGGCACGCCTTCGGCCAGGAAGGTGTCCGTCAACAGGCGATTGAGGCGGGCGGCTGCAGCCCCGGTTTCAGCATAGCCCCGCCAGTTGGTCGGGCCTTCTTCGTTGCTATCACTAGGGAGGCCGTAGCGCCGGGCGACGAAATGACCGAAGGAGCCGCTGCCGTGGCCTACCAGGAGCCGCAGGTGGGGCCTGGCCTCCAGCGCCCCCATTATCTCCCGTGCCGCTCGTCTGATGACCTCCTCCCTCGCCGTCGCCTCTCTGCTTTTATCGGTTATCAGGGACCCCCCAAGTTTCAAGAAGATCAGTTCGTTCAACTCCGGCTTCCTCACTGTTGTTGATGATTGGTCCTAACGTTTGGCATTTCATCAGCAATTTTACCACAGTTCAGCCGAAAAGAGAAAACAAACCTTGACAAATCACCTGCTTTCCCTTATAATATCTCCAGATTGTCGGCCTTTGTGAAAACAGGTTCTGGTTTCTTATGGTAGGACGAAAAAAGACAGCCGCATTCTATTCACTTTCATGTCCCCAAGGCGACGATGGCTTGTGAGGGCAGTACCGCCGCCTAAAACATGCCGTCGCGATTTGGGGACTTTTTATCGTCTACTTAGAGCTTATCCCTCAGCGTTGACCCAGATTTGACAAGATAGCTCATATCTGATATGCTTAACTTGAGTGGATCGCGATCCTCGCCTTGACCCTCTGGATTCTTGAAGGTGTATAACTTGAAAGGAGTTGATTGTGCCTCAAAATGCCATCTGCACAAAGGTGTCAGTGAGCCGTAGGCGGGCGTGGGGTTAGACACGCTTGGTAGGTCCAAAGCTCGTGCACAGT
>CAZGKH010000431.1:0-3992 GCA_964525665.1 uncultured Anaerolineae bacterium
AGCTAACTCCCTCTTCCACCAGCCTCAGCCCCAGGATCATCGTGTCCGCCATCTCAGTGGCCCGATCTATCTCCTCCGAGTAAGCACAGGTCCCCATCCCTACGTTGAGTTGAACGGCGTATTTTACGGGCGATGGGAAATTGTGCCAACGCCAACCGCCAAAGTGAGAATGAGCTCCGGCCCCAAAGCCGAGATACGGCTGATTGTGCCAGTAAGTGAGGTTGTGCTGACATTCGTGATTTGAGATTGGCCCGGCCCAGTTCGAGATCTCGTAGTGGGTGTAGCCCGCCTGGGCCAGCATCTCCTCCGCCAAGATATACATATCAGCAGCCAGATCGTCGTCGGGAGAAGGTATCTCACCGCGAGCCACCTGCTGTGCCAGAGGGGTGTGCTCCTCCAGGGTCAAGGCGTAGAGTGAGAGGTGATTGGGTTGCAGGTTGAGGGTTTCCCGAAGGGTGCTTTCCCACCGCTCAAGGGCTTGATGGGGGATACCGTAGATGAGATCGAGACTGATGTTGGCAAAGCCTGCCTGGCGGGCTAGCTCGTAGGACTCGACGGCCTCGGCGGCGGTATGGATACGCCCTAAAAGACGCAGCAGCCTGTCATCGAGGCTCTGGACGCCCAGGCTGAGGCGGTTGACTCCCAGGTTCAGCAGGCCGGCCAGGTAGTCGCTATTCACAGTGCCGGGGTTGGCCTCGATGGTGACCTCGGCGTCCTTGGCCGCTGGAAAGCTCTGGCCAAGGGCCCACAGCACTTCATCCAAGAGCGAGACGGGCAACACCGCCGGCGTCCCGCCCCCGATATAGACCGTTTTAGCCTGCAAGGGTGGGCCTATGCCGGTCAGCTCTATCTCCCTGGTCAGGGCCTTCACGTAAGGCTCAAAGAGGTATTCTAGTTCGGCGTAGGAGTTGAAGTCACAGTACGCGCATTTTGATCGGCAGAAAGGGATGTGTACGTAGACGCTAACAATGTCCATAGTGCGGCCTCCAACTGATAGGAGATTGCTCCGCTGAGCTGGCAATAACATCACAAGGATAGCACAAGGTAGACTTGATGTCAAGTAAGTGCTGGGCTAAAGACCCCGCGCTAAGAGAACCAAGCCCTACGGGCTGGATTTCAGCCCCATAAGGGGCTTGGCCCTCCCAGCACAGCGATTCAGTGTTTGTTGCCTCGAACGGCTTCCTGTGCTATACTTCTCAGGCGGAGATTCAGCTACACGGAAGAAAGGACTGAGGAACATGAAAGTAGTGACGACCGAGGAGATGCGCCGCATCGAGAGAGAGGCCGATGCAGGAGGGGTATCTTACGCTACAATGATGGAGAACGCCGGGCGAGCCGTGGCAGAGTCCTGTCAACGGATGGGGGTAACGGATAAACGGATATTGGTGCTAGTTGGCCCCGGCAACAACGGAGGCGACGGGTTGGTAGCTGGCCGATATTTGCACGATGCTGGCGCTTATGGCACATTCTACATCTGGAAGCGCCGTATCGAAGACGATGAGAACTTCCGCCTGGCAACTGAGAGGGACATTCCCGTCTTCTGGGCCGAAGAAGACGATGGCTTCGCTACGCTGCGCCGCCTTCTGGACGAGTCCGACGTGATCGTTGATGCTCTCCTGGGCACCGGCGTCGCGCGGCCAATAGAGGGACCACTCAAAGAGATACTGACTGTGGTTAAGGAGTCGATAAGGAAAAGAAAGGAGCCAAAGGGGACAGAGGCTCTATTCTCGCCCTCGCTTCCCTCATTTGCTGCTCTGCCCTCTTCATCCTTCCTTGTCGCCGTGGACGTCCCCACGGGACTCAATTGCGACACGGGAGCCATAGATCCAGCAGCCGTGCCCGCCGACCTGACAGTGACCTTCGGCTTACCCAAGCGAGGCCAGTTCCTCTTCCCCGGTGCTGAGTACGTGGGTCAGTTGATCGTGGCCGACATCAAGATACCGCCGCATTTGGCCGACGACGTCCAGGTGGAGTTGGCAACTCCCGAATTGATTAGGGAGCTCCTGCCTGCCCGGCCATTAGGAGCTCACAAGGGCACCTTCGGCAAGACCCTGGTGGTGGCTGGCTCGGTCAACTACACCGGGGCGGCGTACCTGGCCAGCGCTGCAGCCACCCGGGTGGGAACTGGCCTAGTCACTTTGGCCCTGGCGGAGAGCATCCATCCCATCCTGGCTTCCAAGCTCAGCGAGGTCACCTTCCTCCTGCTGCCCCAGACGTTGGGCGTCCTCGTCCCCGATGCAATCAAAGTGTTGGGCGAAAGGACCCAGGATTACGATGCCCTCCTGTTGGGGCCGGGGCTGGGTCGTGAGAAGGAGACAGTGCAGTTCGTGCAGCAATTGCTGAACGTAGAACCTGGCAAAAGAGGCCGCATTGGCTTCCTGACCAGCGAGGAGGTCGCGGGGGGGAAGCTCCCACTGCCGCTGCTGGTGATAGATGCCGATGGCTTGAACGCTCTGGCCGATACGCCCAACTGGTGGGAACATCTGAAAGGAACAAGCATCCTCACCCCCCACCCCGGCGAGATGTCGCGACTGACAGGGCTAACGGTGACTGAAATCGAGGCCGACAGGCTAGGGGTGGCGCGGCAGATGGCTGAGAAGTGGGGGCAGGTCGTGATCTTGAAAGGGGCCTACACCGTCATCGCTGGCCCTGAGGGAAGAGTGGTGATCAATCCTTTCGCCAATCCGGGCCTGGCCACGGCGGGCAGCGGTGACGTGTTGGCGGGAGCGATCGTCGGCTTCCTGGCTCAGGGCCTGGCGCCCTTCGACGCCGCCCTGGTCGGGGCCTACATTCATGGGCTGGCGGGGGAGCTGGTGCGCAAGGAGTTGGGAAGGGCAGGCATGGTTGCTGGCGATCTCTTGCCCGTGCTGCCTAAAACAATCAAACTCCTGTCGTCAGAGTAGGTAGAGGGGGATGCTTCTTGTGGCGAAAAACGCAAAAAGCCATCCCGTTTCCCAAGGATGGCTCAATACCCTGCGGCTAAAATCCCTTTGGATTGTCTCCCTCTCGAACGTTGCCGCTATGCCGATGGCACCCGATGCTAAAGCTATGCTTCCGTAACGGATGGGAGCTGAGCCGCCGCTGTCTACCAGTCACCTCTCACCAGCAAGGTGCCCAGCAATTACCGGAACATTGCCCAGACGTCGCGACTCGGCGGTCGGCTGAAGTGACTTGTCAGGCGCATTTCCTACAATCCCCTCAACTCCCGTTCGTATTCATCGTGGTCGCCAATGAAATACCAGTGAATGGTGTCGCCTTCGAGCAACCCCAACGCCCGATACCCACGTCCAATTCGTATCGAGTAGATCGGTTCGCGTTCACTCACGCGCTTGAAGCGCAAACTGCTTGCAAACGGATGAGCGCGCCATAGACGATATGCTTTGTAGGCTTTGCGCTGAATGTCCGGTGGGAGGCCGCGAAACTGTTTCCAAAAATCAGGAGCGGTACGCGATTTCATCCCGGTGCAATTCTCCCATCCTTTGTGAAGACCATCGGCGTAGTAAGCCCCGCCTGAATGTCTGCCCGCACTTTATCCGCCATCTTCTTCAAACCATCCTGCGTGGCAGCAAACTGAGCGTCCCAGAGCGCCTCGTCAGCAAGGATTTCTTCTTCGGTCTCATCGTCATCCAGAGAACCAAAGTCTTCGACGGCCCGCGACTGGATATAATGGGCATAATCTAAGATTTGCACTACACGCTCAACGGGCAGTGTTCGCACGATGCTGATGAGTGTCTGTTCGTATATGGATGGCTGTAAAGCTGTTTGCGTTCCCATTTGCATCACCTCGTAGGAATTCACTCTACTCCTCATTACCAAAACCTTCTCCCCGCCTCTCCAAGCTGTACGTCTACCCTGCTGCACTGGCCGTAGAGACGTAGGGATGTCAGTCCAGACAAAACAGAGCTTCTACCCGCGCCTGGCACTTGCATCGAGTGGGTGCCACGGCAGAACGCATGTTAGGCGGT
Source organism: uncultured Anaerolineae bacterium (assembly GCA_964525665.1). Classification (GTDB taxonomy): domain Bacteria; phylum Chloroflexota; class Anaerolineae; order VGOG01; family VGOG01; genus CAYMKL01. The sequence continues at coordinate 3,966 of CAZGKH010000431.1, forward strand.
TTGCTGCGCCCAGGCACCCGCTGACAT
>CAZGKH010000432.1:0-3992 GCA_964525665.1 uncultured Anaerolineae bacterium
CGTCCGAAATCTTGTCTCATCTGTAAAGAATTTGGGGTGTCAAGGAGTTCAGGTGCCAGGCACTTCCACAGGTGAGATTGCTCGACCAGTCGGCTATTCGCAAGTGCCTGGCACCTTCCCAAGACTCACTACTAGCGACCGTTTTCCAGGCTGCCGGCCAGCGAGTCGCCAGCCGAGGCAAGCAGCCAGCCAGACCGTTGCCTCGGGCAGCATGTCGAGAATGCCCTCATGTTTCTTGCCGATGAAACGATGCAGTGCGACCACCGCTGGCTTGATGCCCTCTCCGTCGTAGATCAGCAGTAGCGGGGTGCCGTCCCCTACGATCCGATGTTCCAGCGTGCAGGTTGCCTTGTCTAGCAGGTGCGAAGCGTTCACTTTGTTGTTTCGGTCGTGACGGCAGCCGTTAGCACAGGACCACTGGAGCTGTTGATGACCAGTGGAGTAGGCACGACCACATGTTGTGGTTCTGGACTTAGCCGGTCCTCGATGCGCTCCAGCAAAAGACGTGCACCTGCCCGACCAACCTGAAAGCCGGATTGCTTGGCTGCTGTGAATGGGAAGGGACAGTAAAGCGACGGCTGATCTAATCCAAAGCCCACCAGACAGATGTCTTCTGGGACGCGGAGCCCGCGTGCCCAGAGGTCGCGGAGCAAGAATGTGGCGGTGAGGAAGTTGACCGCAACTATGGCTGTAACGTCGCTGTTGGCCAGAAGCTGCGTCAGACGGTTCTCGTTTGCCCCCTGCGCAGCCTCACGGGGGTACAGGTCCAACCAGATCAGGCTATCGTCGGCGGGCAGGCCGGCTTCCTGGAGCGCACGGTGGTAGCCGCGTAAGCGCCCCTGGACACTGGTGCACTCGAATTCATACCAGGGCACAAATGCGATCCGCTGATGGCCATGATCCAGCAGATGCCGGGTGAGCGCATACCCCCCGCCCTCATCATCTGAAACCACGCTATCGGCCGGCAGGCCGGGGTAGTACCGATCTACCAACACCAACGGGTATCCCTGTGTCAGCACTTGGGCAAAGGCGTCCCGATTAGGCTCGCCGTGTATGGGGTAAACAATCAGCCCAGCAAGTCCTTGCTGGCGGGCAGTCAAGATATGCTGGGCCTCGTGGGCAGCGTTCTCGTTCGTGCAGATCATCACCAAATGGCAGCCGCTGCGGGTTGTGATGCTCTGGACGCCGCGCACAATGTCAAACAGGAAGGGGTCCGTGAAAACGGGCGCCATGAAACCCACCGCTTTCCGCACCGAGGCCTGGCTGCGGACCTTTCGAGGACGGGCGGTGACAAAGGTGCCCCTTCCCTGCCGGCGCTCCAGCACACCCTCCTGGGCCAGGTCGTTCAGAGCCTTGACCACTGTGATGCGACTGACATGGTACAACTCGGCTAGCTCCCGTTCTGAGGGAATGGCTTCTTTGGGCCTGAACTCGCCGCTGGCGATGCCCTCCAGGATGGCCATGCGCAACTGGTAGTAGAGGGGAAGTGGGCTGTCTCTATCTAGGTGTCTTGGGGCGGTGTCCGTCATCGGGCTGGTGTCCGTTCTGTCCTGTATCCGAATCGTCAGGGGGCGAAGTGGCCTTGTGGATATATCCACAAGGCCAGTATAGCATAGATACCCCCTGTTGTCAAGCTTGCTTGGAATTGACAGAACCCCGTTTCTTTGCTATACTTTCGATGGTCTCGCGGCAAGGAGGGGGTTCTTTGCTTATGAGGACTCGAGTATAGGAGGTACTGGATTGACTGAAGAGGCAGAGCGGGCCATGGTCATCACGGCTCATCCCGACGACGCAGAGTTCACTGCGGCTGGCACGGTAGCCAAGTGGACTAGGGGAGGCGTAACCGTAATCTACGTGATCTGCACCGACGGCAGTCGGGGCAGCAATGATCCCAAAGTGAAGCCAGAACATCTGGTGGCCGTTCGAAGAGCTGAGCAGGAAGCGGCAGCCAGGGTTCTGGGAGTGGAGGAGGTTGTCTATCTGGGCTACGAGGACGGCGCCCTTGAGCCCACTCTGGCCCTGCGGCGGGATCTCACCCGCGAGATCCGCCGCTACCGGCCAGACATCGTCATTTGTCCAGACCCCACCGTTCGCTACTACGGCGACGATTATCTGAACCACCCCGATCATCGCGCCGCTGGCGATGCTGCTCTCGATGCCGTCTTCCCCTCAGCCCGCACCCGCTACATCTTCCCGGAACTCCTGGCCGAGGGGTTAGAGCCCCACAAAGTGCGAGAGGTGTATATCCGAGGAGCAACTTCACCGAACCTGTGGGTGGACATAAGCGATACCATTGAGCTAAAGATCGCAGCTCTCAAGGAGCACGTAAGTCAGGTGGGTCGCGTCAAGGGTTGGGAGGAGAGGGTTCGAGCCCGCGCTCAGCAGGCAGCAGAGGGGCAGGATATGGCTTACGCCGAGTCTTTCAGGCGTATCGTCTTGAGGTGAAAGCAACGGAGTAACCCATGCGACCTGTGAAAATCGTCTTCATTGGTGCTGGCAGCATCTCGTTTGGGCCGTCCCAGATCCAGGACTTCATGCTGGAGCCGGCCCTCAGAGGCAGTACGTTGATGCTGGTGGACACCAACGCCGACGCCCTCGACCTGATGACGCGCTTCGCCCAGCGCCTCAACCAGGCCCTGGGCACCGGTCTCACCATCGAAGCTACCACCGACCGCCGGCAAGCCCTGCCCGAGGCCGACTTTGTCATCACCTCGGTGGCGGTAGACCGCATGGCGACGTGGAAAAAGGACTTCGAGATCCCGCTCAAGCACGGCGTCCAACACGTCCTGGGCGAGAACGGCGGTCCCGGCGGGCTGCTGCACACGCTGCGCAACGTCCCTCTGCTTCTTGGCATCGCCCACGACATGGAGAAGCTCTGCCCCAAGGCCCTGCTCATCAACTTCACCAATCCCGAAAGCCGCATCTGCCTGGCCCTCGACCGCTACACCGACGTCGCCTACGCTGGACTGTGCCACGGATTGGGGATGGGGCTGGAGATGATCAGCGACATCACCGGCATTGAGCTTGCCGACTTGCAGGGCAAGGCCGCTGGACTGAACCACTTCTGCTGGTTCCTGGACATCCGCCGCCAGAGCACGGGCGAGGACCTCTACCCGCTGCTGCGGGAGCGCGAGCTGCACCATGAACCGTCTGGCCCGCATCTGGAATCTCATAGTCTCTGTCGCCGCCTGTTCCACACCTTTGGGCTTTTCCCCTACGCTGGCGACAACCACACTGGCGAGTACCTGCCCTACGCCCACGAGTTCTGCGGCACCGATGGCCCGCCGTGGGATCTCTGGGAGGATGGCTTTGGCCGGTTTGCCAGACGGATACAGGAGATCGCCGACGGCACACGCCCGGTGCCGAAGGTGTGGGATCGCGCCCCCACTGCTGACGATTACGCTCCTGAGAACATTGGCCACCTGGGCCTCTTCCCTTCTGGAGAATACGCCGTACCCATCATCACGGGGATGGCCGATAACCGCGACAACTACATCCCAGCTCTCAACATCCGCAACGACGGCTGCATCGAGAACTTGCCCGACTGGGCCGTGGTCGAGGTGCCGGGCATTGCCTCGGCCGACGGGCTGCGTGGGCTGCTCATGGGTGCGCTGCCCGATGCGTGCGTCGCTCCCCTGCTCACCCAGGTACACGTGCAGAGCCTGGCTGTTGACGCAGCAGTGAAAGGCTCGCGAAAGCTGGCCCTGCAAGCCCTGCTGGTTGATCCGGTGATCCAGTCCTGGGAAGCCGCCGAGAAGATGCTGGACGAGCTTCTCAAAGTCCACGCCAAATACCTGCCGCAATTCATGACATAGAAAGAAAGGAGGAGATGTATATTCGACATCCAAGATCTAATATCCAATATCCAGCACCCAATATCTAACCTAAGGAGGAATCCAAATGTACAAGAATCGAATACTCTTCATCGCAACACTGTTACTGGCATTGGTCCTGGGAGTGAGTGTGGTCAACGGCGCCCCGCCGGCCCAGGA
>CAZGKH010000433.1:0-1632 GCA_964525665.1 uncultured Anaerolineae bacterium
CGACCTCCTGACCGACGCCGACTTCGGCCGCCTGCGTGCCCTGTTCGACGCCGCGCTAGCCTACATGGAGACCAATCGCCCGGACCGCGTCGCCGCCTGGGGGTTCGTGACCCACATCCACGAATTCGCGGTGGGCGATCAGGGTGAGAACCCGCCGGACCCAGCAACTCTGGCGGCTCTGGACGGCTTTCTGGAGTACGTGGACTCGAAACGGCAGGAAGGACGAGTCGTCTACGCCACCGCCAGCGAGATCGCCGACCTGGCTTTCCCGACGGCCGCGGTAATTGACACGCATGTTCACCTCGACGGCAAATACTCAGAGACTGGCGCCAGTGGCCCTTCTGTGGTGACTGACTTCGACTCAGCAGCGGCGACGGCCTTGGCGAAGATGGGGGATCAGTTCGTTGCAGCCACAGCCTCAGACTTGTCCGGCAACGTTTATTTGCCCATTGTTGCCGCCAACTGGCGACAGCCCTGGCTCCCACCCACTCCGCCGGGCCAGCCGGCCAATGGTCCTGGCGGCAGCGACTACTCCCACGGGGGCTACTCCGTGGTGGAGCGAGGCATCGGCAACGGCAAGCACTGGATCTATCAGCCCACAGATCCGCAGCCGGACCAGGCGCCGGTGGTTGTCTTTCTCCATGGATGGGGTGTTCTGACGCCGCAACCGTATCAGTCCTGGCTGGAACACCTTGTGCGCAAGGGGAACATCGTCATCTATCCCCGGTACCAGGCCACGTGGTTCACGCCGTTCGACACCTTTACCGACAACGCTATTGGCGCGGTGAAGGATGCCTTTAACTGGCTGGAGAGCGACCCCAGCCAGGTCCAGCCGGATCGAGCGAAGTTCGCCATCCTGGGTCACTCATACGGTGGCACCATCACAGTCAATATGGCCCATCGCTGGCAGTCGGCCGGTCTGCCGCCACCGAAGGCAATCATGCCCATGCAGCCTGGTACTGAGGCCGACGGTACAGGCAATATTGACAGTCTCAGCGACATCCCTTCAACGGTGCTCATGAACTGTCACGTGGGCGCTGACGATGATGCCGCCGGGCGGGAGGTCTGTGACATCATCTGGGACCGTACGAGCCACATTCCTTCTGCAAACAGAGACTACGTGGTCATGTACTCCGATCACTACGGCGAACCAGACCTCATTGCGGATCACCGAGCGCCTGCAGCCAGCCCCGACATTCAGGAGGTTGACGCACTTGATTGGTACGGTTTCTGGAAGGACTTTGACGCTCTGCGGGACTGTGCATTCTATGGCACCAATTGCCTGTACGGAGTGGGTAACACGCCGGAACACCGCTTCATGGGCTTCTGGAGCGATGGCGCTCCTGTGCAGGAGCTTCAGATCACAGATGTCAAGCCCTGAATCGGTAGACTTGAGGGTCTAGAACAAGGAGGAAAAATGCCCCGCGCACATCCAGGCTTTCTACTCGCCATCATGTTCCTTGTGGGTTGCACCACTGGGGCGGGCTTGCTGACCTCAACTGCAAACCCGGTCACCGGTGATTTCACCCCGTGCACCGGCTATGGCGTCCCGCCGCCAGGGGAGGAAGGCCGGCCAGGCCCCTGGGCCAACCGCCTGATGATCGCCTACTCCGACGACGGGCTGACGTGGAC
>CAZGKH010000433.1:1732-3982 GCA_964525665.1 uncultured Anaerolineae bacterium
CATCCTCTCCGACCAGGCCGCTGTCCCCGACGCCATCGTGGACGAGGACGGCGTGCTGCGGGTGTACTACGTCACGTGGTGCCCCCAGGAAGTCCACAACCAGACCGTGGTCGCCCTCTCGCCGGACAGCGGTGAGACCCTTCGGCTACGCTCAGGGCAGGCCTGGAGCTACCGCCGCGTGACGATCAACGGTCTGGACGCGGGCCAGCCGCCGGCCGTTGACCCCGACATCGTGCGCACGGACGACGGGCGCTGGCGGCTCTATTTCACCACCGCGCCGGCTGAACCAGGCGCCACGCCGCGCACCTACTCTGCCATTTCCGATGACGGTTTCACCTTCGAGCTCGAGGAAGGCTATCGCTTGTACGTGGAGGACAAGGCGGTGCTCGATCCGTCGGTGCTCCGCATCGGGGACGTGTGGCACCTGTTTGCGGGCGGTGCGGTGGACACGCCAGGTTACAACTGGCACGCCACCTCTAGCGACGGATTGAGCTTCACCCAGCAGGATGATTTCTCGGCCGACAACCTGATGATGGCCAACGGCCTGGCGGTGGAGGGAGGATACCGCTTCTACGGATTCACGTCAGACATTCGCTCCCTCTTCACGACAGACGGCGTGACCTGGACGGTGGACCCAGGAGTACGACTGTCGCTGGACACGACTGCTGGCCTGGAGGCCCTGAGCGTCGCAGACCCGGCTGTAGCCCGGCTGGCGGACGGACGATACGCCATGATCTATGTCACCGTGATTCCGGAGTATCTCGAACCTGATGGAAGCTGCAGCGAACTCCTGAGCAACGGTGGCTTCGAGACCGGTGCTGCCGCGCCGTGGGTGGAGAGCAGCAACCACATCGCCTCGCTGATCCGCACGTTGCGACCACACAGCGGCGCCTACAGCGCTTTCCTGGGCGCTGGCAACGACGCCGATGACCAAATCTACCAGCAGGTCACCCTCCCCGCCGATGCCGCCTCCATCACCCTCAACTACTGGTTGAGCCGCTTCACCCAGGAGACTCAGCCCACAGCTAGCGACTTCTTCACCGCTACCCTGCGCGATGGCAGTGGCGGGCTACTGGCCGTGCTGGACACCGCGAACAACACCACAGGCGATCCGCTAACCTGGAATCAGGCCACTCATGACCTTTCGGCGCACGCCGGCCGGACGGTGCAGGTGCACTTCCAGGTAACTACCGATGGCAGCGGCCCCAGCGACTTCTCTGTGGACGACGTGAGCTTGCAAGCCTGCAGTGGAGCCGTCACCCCCACGCCCACACCGACGCCTACGCCCATACCTTTCAACCCCAACGTGATACCGGTCAGCCAGGCCAGCGAGGCCTGGCAACCTGTCCCATCGGACGGCGGCTATCTTCAGGTCGCCGCCGGCCCCTACGCCGATGCTGAAGTGCTGATAATGCCCGGCGGCGGCTATCGCCTGTACGTGGAAGACCTGGACGCGCACGGCATTGTCAGTTTCACCTCCGATGATGGGCTGGCCTGGACCCTTGAGGACGGCGTGCGGGTAGCCGGCGCCGCTTTCCCCGACGCGCTGCTCCTGCAGGACGGGCGCGTGCGGCTGTACTTCCAACAGGTAGGACGGATCAACAGCGCCATCTCGACCGACGGAGGCCTGACCTTCGTGCAGGAAGCCGGCGCACGCATAGAGCCCGGCTGGCATGGCGATCTCGATCCCGATCAGGTGGGCGCCTCCACCACCGTGCTATTGCCGGACGGTCGCTACCGCATGTACTACCGGGCCGGCGACCAGGACGACGCCTACTTCAACCGGATGAAGACCGTCATCCTGTCCGCGATCTCCGACGACGGTTTGAGCTGGAGTCCAGAGGAGGGGGTGCGCGTGGATCCGGAGGACTGGGTTGACCCCCAGGCTCCGGCCAACGTGCGCTATCTCGACGGCCCGGAGGCCGTGCTGACCGACGAGGGCCACGTCAAACTGTACTTCTGGGGCGTGAGGGTCTGCCACGGCGTGTGCCTGAGCGAGTCGGAGGATGGGCTGACCTTTTCACAGGTCGAGCAGGTGTTCCCTGAGGAGGACACTCCCACGGATCAAAATGCCGGCGATCCGACCATCTTGCCTCTGGCGGACAGCCCCTGGCTGATGTACTTCGGCCAGGGCGCGGGCGATGACAACGCCATCTGGATCGCCCGGCGTGTCACCCCTACGCCGCCGCCCCCCCCCCCCCCCCCCCCCACCCAATCTCCCCGCCCCCAGCTCCCACCCCCCCACCCCCC
>CAZGKH010000434.1:0-3976 GCA_964525665.1 uncultured Anaerolineae bacterium
CGCCAGTGCTTAAGGCGCACGTCGTAGGCGTCGTTGAGATTGTCCACGCCGACGATAGTATGGCCATCGGCGAGCAGAAACTCGCACACCTTCCGGCCGATGAACCCGGCGCAACCGGTCACCAGGTAGGTCGCCATACCACCCTCCTTGCCCTTCCATCCACAATCATGTTCACCGCTTTGCTATCCAAATGCAGATCGCCCTTTACTCGCTTCGGCTCCGCGGGGACAAGTTTCCCATCCAGTGCCTGATGGCCTCCACCACACCGGTCTCCTTTCGGGACCGCTTGTGACCCTGCTTCTTTTTCCGCTCCCCGCCACCCTCAGAAGAATAGTAATAGTAGTAATAGTACCCCCCTCTGCCCCTGTGGGAAAGCTTGTTCAAGGCCACGCCCAGGAGATTGGCCCCCACTTTGTCCAACTGCTCCTTCCCCCGCTGCGCCATCCCCTGCCGCGTGGCCCCAGCATCCACCACCAGCAACACTCCATCTACCTGGTTGGCCAGGATCGAGGCATCGGTGACCGCCAGGATGGGAGGGCTATCGAAGAGGAGCACGTCTGCCTCTCCCTTGAGCCGCTCGATCAGCTCCCTCATGCGCTGCGAATTGAGGAGCTCCGAAGGGTTGGGCGGCAAGGGGCCACTGGCCAGCACCCGCAGGTTCTCCACCTCGGTCTCCTGCAGGTAGCCATCGGTGCTGGGGCTCTTGTCCAAAAGGGCATTGGTCAACCCCAGGTTCCTGGACGCCTCAAAGTACTGATGCAGGACGGGGCGGCGCAGGTCTGAGTCCACGACGATGACCGATAGCCCGGCCTGAGCCATCACCGTTCCCAGGTTGGCCACCGTGGTGGTCTTCCCCTCGGTAGGGTCGGTGCTGGTGATGAGCAGAGTTCTCAGGGGATTATCCACTGATGAGTACTGGATGTTGGTGCGCAGGGCGCGATATGCCTCTGAAATGGGCGACCTGGGCTGGGCAGCGGTGATGAGTCTATCCTCGTCTTCGGTAGAGAAGCGGGTAATGGCCCCCAGGGTGGAGAGGCCCAAAGCCTGGCTGACGTCCTCGGAGGACTTGATGGTGTCGTCCAGGTACTCGATGAGGAAGGCCACGCCCACGGCCAGCATACAGCCCACCACTGCGGCCAGGAGGGTGTTCTGGAGCTTGCGGGGCTTGATGGGGAACCTGGGCAACCTGGCCGGCTCGGCGATGACGATGTTGTCCATGGTCTGGACCTCTGCCAGGCGGATCTCCTCGTAGCTTTGGAGAAGGCTGGCGAAGTTGTTCTGGTACTGGGTCTTGGTGGTCTGAAGCCTGGCCAGCTCCGCCTGGTCAGCGGCGGACTCGGAATCCTGCAGGTCATTGATGGCCTGCTGGGTGGCCTCCATGTCGCTTTCAATGATGGCCAACTGCTCGCTCAGATTCTCTTTGGAGCTGGCGAAGCGGCTTACTTGCATTGCTGCGTTCTGCTGGATGAAGACCTCAGGCAGGGTATTGGCTATCTCCATAGCCAACTGTGGATCGTCACTCTCCACGCTCAACTCGATGAGCTGAGTATCCCGCACCGGCCTGACGTCAATGGCAGCGGGTAGGGCACCTCCCCCCGGTTCCTTCGTCTCCTCTGCCTCCACTCCCAGCCTTTTTGCCACTTCCTCCAGGACGGGGCGTTTGGTGAGCAGCTCCGCGTAGGTCTTGGCCAGACGTTCACTGGTCATGAGCGAGGTGTAGTCAGTGATGGCAGGATTACGGGCCTGGTTGATGAGCAAGGTAGTCGAGGCGCGGTAGATGGGGGTCATGTTGCGGCTCACCAGGTAGGCGGTGCCGCCAGCCAAAAGGGTCCCCAACACGATCAGCCACAACCATCTCCAGAGCACAGTGAAGTATTGTCTTAATTCCATGCTTTTGTCTCCTCCGATGAAAGTTTTGTTTTCAAAGCATCACTATTGTACATCGGTTTTGCCCTGAGTGCAAGCTCACTGGCCGAGTATCCTGGGGCAATCACATTTGGCATATTCGCCCAGCCTGGATCGCCATATCCAGGCTTTGAGATGGACCAACCTCCGGATCTGGCGATCCGGAGGGAGCAACAGGAGACAGCAAACAAGCTCCGCCCATCCCGCGCTGCCAAGCGAAGCCCCGTCTGATCTTCAAGTTCTCTATGGGATTTGGCAAACGCCTCGATCAATCCATCCAATGCCCAGGCCGCTTCCTGGTTACTTTCTCCAAACAGTCCAACACTGTAATTATACCATATTTTGGGGTGAAATGTCAATAGGGAAATCCCTGAATTTCACCTTCGAAAAACCTTACATCGTTGTAAGGAAAAGGATGAATCACGTGTAAGGAAAAAAGAGAGGCGTAACTACGCCCCTTTTGCGACCTGCAAGCGGCACCAGGCGTACAGCGCGTCGTAGACGTCGAGCTGCCGCTCCAGGTTCTCCAGATCGTCAGGGAAGCGCAGGCTGTAGCCAACGGCGATGGCCTCCAGGCCCGCTGCCACCGGGTCGGCGTCGCGGTCGGTCCTCACATCGGCACTGTGGACGATTTGCGCCAGCCGCGACAGGGCCTTGTCCGTCAGGCCAAAGTGCTCGACGATCGTTTCGAACGAGCACTTGCCATCGTGATGGCCCAACTCGACTCCTGGCGCGTCGAACGGGATCGCTCCCGTTTCCTCAACCACTCGCTTGACCTGGCCTTTGGGCACGAACAGGAATTCGGCATCCGAGTCCACAAAGCGGCTGATGAGCCACGGACAAGCCACCCGGTCCACGTGCACGTGCGAACGAGTTACCCACTTCATGTCTTGCTCCTTTTTGCATAACAGATTTACGTTGACTTCAAATCCTTGCCAAACAGGGCAAAGTACAGCGTTCCCACTATCCCAAAGCCGAAGGCCATCAAGAAATTGGTCGTCGGCGATGTGACCGACTCGATCCAGGGCAACAGGTTGTGTCCCGCGCCCAGCGCATCGAACAACCTGGCGACCGTCGAGGCATCCCACAGGAACGCGCCGCCAAAAGCCGCCAGCGAGACCACGATGTCTCGCAGCAAGTAATACACCCCAAATGTGCTCGCCTTCTTCCCCTCCGGCGCCAGATCCATGATCAGCGCTTTGCGCGTCGGCTCACCGAACTCTTTCATCCCACGAATGATAAAGGCCACCACCATGAGCCAAAACGTGCGCGAAAAGAGCAGCACCAGCGGAAAGAGGGTGAAGAAGCCAAAGGTGGCGACCACGAAGGGTTTCTTGGTACTCTTGTCGGCCAGATACGCTACCGGAATGTAGATCAGCATCGCCGTGACCATCTCGATGGTCGTCAGCACACCGAATTGCAGGGGCGTGATGCCGTTGAGCTTCACGCACCAGATCACCACAAAAGCGTACGGGATTTGCTCGCAGAAGCGCACCAGGATGTCCGATACCAACAAGTTTCGCAAGGCCGGGCTCACCAATCTCAACGCCCGCCGGGGATTCCCCTCTGCCTTGCCCACTCGCTTTTCATCATCCTCATCTTCGATCATCACCTGTTGGAGGGCCAGCGACACACCCCCCAGGATCAGGGCGGCCACAAACGCCAGGCGCACCCCACTCTTTTCGCCAAACAAGCCGATCATGGCCCCGCCCAGCAGCGGCCCCAGGGCCATCGGGATCCGGCGCACCAGCGAGTGCATCGAAACCCCCATCGTCCGCTTGTCCTTGGGCAGGACGCTGGCCACCAGGTCCATCGTCGCTGGCAGCGAGATGGCTGTCCACGACAGAAAGAAGACCGCGCCGATGATCACCGCTTGCCAGTAGGGAAAGATGATGACGATCAGATAGCCCAGCATGGCTATCAGGTTGAACAGGATCAGGGCTCGTTTGTAGCCCAGCCGGTCGCTGGCGTAACCGCCAGGGTAGGAATAGAGCGCGCTGAGCAGGTTGTCCATGCCGTTCAGCAGTCCTATCGAGAACGTGCCGCCCCCCAGCGCAACCAGGTACAGGGG
>CAZGKH010000435.1:0-3965 GCA_964525665.1 uncultured Anaerolineae bacterium
ACCGAAGGCGACCCCGCTGACCCCGATACCTGGGATTGGGCCCTGGTTGATTCCGTGGTCCGAGTCTTCGCCGACTCCGGCATCGAACCGGTCTTCCCTCATGTCGGCACCGGCGATTGCGAGTTCACCGCCGACACCGAGATCGAGGACTCCGACTCCTATCCGCCTCTGGAGGACCGCTGGGACGACTGGTATCGCTTCGTCGTGGCCCTGGCTGACCGCTACGACGGCGCCCACCCCGACCCGGACAACCCCGGCCAGACCCTGCCCCGCGTGCGCTACTTCGAGCTGGTGGCCGAGAACGACCAGCCCCAATTCTGGGGCGGCACGCCGGAGGAGCTGTACGGCTTCGACGCCGAGGGCAACCCCATCACCACCACCGTGGAAGTCGCCCCCGGCCTGACCCTGCCCCAAGCGCTGCTGCCCATCTTCTACGCTGGCATCCACCACGACCCCGCTCGCGAGGCCCACGTCATAGCTGGCAGCCACACCACCATCTACGCCCTGGGCTCCCGCCTGGTGGAGCGCAAGCAGGACGCGCTCCAGGCTGATGGCGAACTCACCCCCGCCGACATTCAGGAGCTGCTGACCTACGCCCGCCTGATCTACACCTACTTTGAAGACCACGACACCAACCACCTGGTGGATTCGCCCAATGCGCGCCAGTTCCCCGACTACGAGGACCTGGAGCTCTGGCTGGAGCAGACCGCCCGTTACCGCTCCTTCGTTGATCCCTTCTTCGACGCCAACGCCTATTACGACATAGTGGGCCTGCACAACTTCCTGAGCTACCACGCCTTTGAGGATTACCTGACCTACGTGTGGCAGGAGATGGCTGATCACGGCATCGCCGACTACCCTATCTGGATCACCGAGCTGGGCCACGTTGACTCCGACCGAGCCTGCTGGCTGGTCATCTTCTGCGCCCCCACTCAGCCGGACGGGCAGGAGACCGAGGCGGAGCACGCCCAGAGCATGGAGAAGAAGCTCGTCCTGTCCGCCCACTTCGGCGTAAAGGAGATCACCTATTCGGCCCTCATCGAGCTCCCGACCTCTCCCTGCGTGAGCACCCAGGCGGAATCACCCCACCCCTGCGTCACCATGGGCTTCTGGACCCCCTACGAAGTGGACGGCACCCTGTTGGTCATCAGCGACACTATCGCTCTCGAAGCCGCCGACGCCCTGGGCTTCGCCTCAGGCATCTTCAACGCCGACTTCGCCTACCAAAGCCACCGCGAGAATCTCTCGCCCCAGGCCAGGCTGTACGTGTTCGACGGCGACGACGGCCTGAATCACGTGGCCGTGGGCTGGTGCGAGGCGTGCGGGGAGGGGCAGGCGCACAACGTGGACGCCGCCCTGGCCATTGCCCCTAGCACCCCCATCGCCGCCTACGACTACCTGGGCAACCTGCTGGGCGACCCCTACAGCCACACCATCAACTTCACCGAGGCGCCCGTCTTCATCACCTGGCAGTCGGCCACGCCCACCCCGACGCCGACACCTACGACCACACCTTCTCCCACGCCCACCCCTTTGCCGTACGAGGTCTCACCGTTTGGTTTCCTCCCCGCCAGTGTTGACAATCCAAATTACCCAGGCAAAGGCTTCGTGGATGCGCAGAACATCGGTATCAGGTGGCACCGCTCGGCCGTCTCCGCCTTCTGGTTCCTGATTCAGCCGGACCTGGGCGACCCCACTTACGATTGGTCAATGCACGACGAGCAATACGGCTCTGTGCCGCTGGGCATCCACATCCTGGCCAACATCACCGCCGACCACTCGCTCTTTCCGCATGGGTACACACTGCCGGGATCGTACATTCCCGTAGACGAGGCCCAATACCTGGCCTTTGTCCGGGCCACCGTGGAGCGATATGACGGCGACGGAGTAGACGACATGCCCGGCCTGGTCAATCCCGTCAAGTATTGGCAGGTGGACAACGAGCCCAAAGCGGAATTGACTGGTTTCGCCGACCTGCAGCGCATCACCTACCAGGCCATCAAGGAGGCGTGTCCCGATTGCACCGTCTTGATCGGCGGAGCGGCGGGTCAGCCCAACAACTACATCGCGGCCTTCGATGTCGTCTACGGTCCGATCCTGGCTCAACTGGCCGGGCAATACGTGGACGCCTTCGACTTTCACTGGTATGGCGCGGCCACGGGGGACTACCGGCTGAGGGATTCCATCACCCTGGAGGACGTCTACGCCCACGTCCGGGCCGCCCTGACCGCCAACGGCTTTGCGCCGGATCTGCCCTTATGGATCACCGAGATGGGCAGCTACTCCGGCGACCCCATTGAGCCTCAGTTCCCGCTCCAGACCGAACGTCAGCAGGCCGGCGACTACTTCAAACGTTACATCTACTCCCTCTCCCACGGCGTGAGGAAGGTCTTCTCTGCCTTCGGCCTCATGGAGGGCTTTGGCCCTACTGAAGACGGATACTTCGACCACACCGGCCTGATCTACGACGGGCAGGATTCGGGCGACCTGGGGCTGGGCGTCAAGAAGCTGGGCTACTACACCTACAAGAAGATGACTGAGAAGCTGGAGGGCGCCGACTGGTCTACCCTCACCACGTTGCACGACGGCACCGATGGCGACCATCTCTACCTGTTCCGCGTGATGAAGGATGGACGGCCCATCTACATCGCCTGGTGGGACTATTTCGACGAGTCCAGTTACACCCCCGGCGACACCAAGCCCATCCTCGTGACCGGCCTCACCGGCAGAACCGTGAAAATCACCACCGTTGTACCTACCGCCGACATTGGTAAGGGCGTGACCGATTACGCCAGTGCTTTCGCCGTCACTACCTACCCCGTCTCCAATGGCTCGGCTACCATCCTCCTGGGTGAGGACCCGGTGCTGGCAACTGAGTCACCCGGGCGCGTTTACTTACCGTTGATTTTGAAGGCTGCGTCAGATTAAGCTCCAGGAGTTTGAACCATGCAAACCATAACCCGAAACATCCGCTGGCTGACTCTCTGTCTGACCCTGGCCCTGATCCTGGCTGCTGCCTGCCTGCCCAGCCGGACGGTCGCGTCCACCCCCGACGCGACCCAGGCCCTGTGGAATAGGCTCCCTCTACGGGGTCTGAGTTGGGATATGGCGTATTCCACAGGGCAGGCCCAGCCGCCCATCTTGGTCAGCATCGTCATGCACAACGAGGAGCCGCCCCGGTATCCCGACTTTGTCAACAACCAGCCGGCCTTCTGGCAGCACCGGAACGCTCTCGTCCAGTTCGTGGACATGCTCTACGCCAATGGCGTGATGTTCAACTACCAATCGGACTGGAACTTCCTGACGGCGGCGGGCCTGTACGACACCGGCACACCCAGCACCAACGGCAAGAACGTGGTCCGCTACATCAAAGAGGACCTGGGCTTTGAGGTGGATCCCCACGCTCACGAGACGCTGTACAACTATGCCGACGTCGCCTACCTGATCGAGGCGCTGGGTGTAACTCCATCCCAAACAACGGGCGGTTACGTGGCTCACCCCCCTGAACAGTCCAAGCTGGAATATCTGTGGCAGCCCATCACGGGCCGCCAGTACCCCACCTACACCTGGCAGGCCGAGATCACGTGGGGCGGCGGCACCAAGCTGCACCAAAACGAGGAGCCACTGTGGGCGTCCGGCGTCTGGAAGCCGAAGGACAAGTACCACTTTCTCGAACACGACGCCGCCGCGCCTTTACCCAACGTGGGCAACTACGGCAGCCAGTGGGAGAACCTCGATCGGTTGCTCCAACTGCAGCAGGACGGCGAGCTGGAAGACAAGATCCACACCTGCACCATCTCTGTGCGTCAGGACGACCTGCTGATTCCGGGCTTCATCCAGGAGTTTGAGCAGCAGATTCAGGCACACGACGCCATGGGAGACATCCGCTGGGTCGGGCTGGCAGAGGTCGTTGACATCTGGCAGACGGAGTACGACTCAGAGCCCAACATCCTGCGCTACCTCAC
>CAZGKH010000436.1:0-3956 GCA_964525665.1 uncultured Anaerolineae bacterium
GCCGAACAGCTAGTTGAAGCCGTCGTCGATGCCACCTTACTTGACAACGTGGTGGTGGAAATCTTTGTGCCCTGGACGACGACCGGCGGTTTTAACGAGATCTCGGTCGTCGTTGACCCCACCGATGTTGTGGAAGAGCTAGATGAGAACAACAATCCAGCAACCAGCTCCATTGGTCAACCACAGCCGCCTCGGTTCCTGGTGGCTACGGCACACCCGGAGGGGTGGGCGATATTGCTGGATTGGGAGCCACCCGAGACAAGCAATATCGCTGGCTACCAGATTTATCGCTCGACGTCGTCGGGAAGCGGCTATCAATTAGTTGGGAACACAGCCGAATCGAGCTATATAGATCGCGGCCTAGTGGCAGGAACAACATATTACTACGTAGTGACAGCTTTAGACGATTTTGGCGTAGAGTCGGCTTACAGCAATGAGGCTTCCGCCGTCCCAGCAGGAAGGATTTCGACTATGTTGTACCTGCCCCTCATCTGGAAGAACTACCCCTAACCACCGCATCCAGAAGTTTGAGAAACGGTAACTGCTCTCTCCCGTGAAAAGAGGGGCTGGTTAACGCATGACCAGCCCCTTCCGCTTTTTCAAGGATTAGGGCAGACAAAGTGGCCCATCACCGACGGATTCGATTCTCTGTCTTCCCTCTGCTTGATTTCGAGAGCGGGTTTCTTTAGAGTTCTTCGAGCAGCGCCTTCGCCTCTTTCAGGTCCGGGGTGTCAAACCCCTCAGTGAACCAGCCGTAGATCTCTGCCAGCATTTGCCGAGCTTCTTCTCGTCTGCCCTGCTTCCGCCATAGGCGGCACAGGCTCACCGTTGCCCGCAGCTCCCACGACTTCGCCTCCTGCCAGCGGGCAACTTCGATGGCGTGCTGAAAACAAGATTCAGCATTGCGAAAACACGCTTCAGCCTCGGCCTCTGCTGCGCCCTGCATCAGCAGGAGCTCGCCCTTGAGCCGATACAGTTCCGCTTCCCAGGAACGCTGCCCTGTGTTGTCCACCGAAGCCAACGCCTCAGCCAGCGCGCTGAGTCCCTCTTCCGCCTGCCCCGCGTGTCCATACGCCTCGGCCAGCATGGCAAGATAGTGCGGCACGCCTACCTCCGCCCCCGTGGCCTGCCAAGCGGCCAGGCCCTGGCGCATCTGTGCAATCCCCTCCTCCGTCTCCCCTTCCATGGCCAGCGCCCAGCCCTGCAGGATAGTTGCTCCCGCGATCCAAAACGGAAACCCGTGCTCCGTGGAGAGAGCAATGACCGCCTCTGACCGCTCCTTGGCCGCCTGTCTCTCATGGCGAAACCGATGAAGCACAGCGGCGAAATTAAGGGCGAAAACAATGCTAAAGGGATGAGACAACTCCTCGGCCAGGATGAGTGCCTCCTGAGACCTTTTGAGCGCCTGGTCTGGATGGCCAAGCAGCCACAGGGCCCACGCCAAGTGGGAGAGGCAGAGGACGGCTGGGACGTGCCCGGGCACGGTGGCCGCCGAGCGGGGCTGCTGGGGATCGTAGATGGCAATCGCTTGCTCCAGGTGGGCTCTGGATGGGCCCAACTCTCCAACCTGAAACAAGGTCACCCCCATTTCCTCGTGGGCATCCACGAGGAATGCCGAGTATTCCGGAGTCTGTGCCAGGCTGAGAAACTGCTCTGCCAGTTCACGTGCCGTCTGAAAGTCCGCCCGCACTCTATAGAACGCCAACAGTCCCTGCAGCACAGGGATGATCCCGGGCGTCTCCCCCATTTGCCGGCACAGCTCCCGCGCCCGGGCATAGGTTTGCTCAACCTCTGGGGTCGCGTATCCCTTGTTGGCTATCAAAGCCGGGCCCAGGGTGATCTGCAATTCTAGCTCTTGCTGGGCACGCTCGAGGGTGTCCGGGAGATTTCTAAGCAACTCCAATCCCCTGGTAAGGTGCCCCATCGCTTCCTCGTGGGCTGACAGGCGGACTGCTCGCCGGCCCGCCTGAAGCAGATAGCGTATCGCTTTATCCGTTACCGCTGCCTCCTGGAAGTGCCGCGCCAACTGCACGGCGATCTCCTCGGTCTGGTCGCCATACAACGCCTCCAACACAGTTCCCACGTCCTCATGCAGGTATGCCCGCTCCACCTCGTCCAGGCCGTTGTAGAGATACCTGTGGAACAGACTGTGCAGGAAGCGGTACAAAGACAGTCGCTGTGAGTCCAGCCGCCGGATGCCCCGAGCGCTTAGAAGACGATGCTGCTTGTCCAGTTCGCCACTCAATCGCCGGACGAGGCCCCGTTCATCAACCGCCTGCACTCGGGCGACCACCTCAGCAGTGAACTCCTCCCCCTCCACACTGGCCACAGTCAGTATCTCCTGCAACCCCTTCTCTAGCCGGCCCAAACGCTCCCCGATCACGCCTTCCACCCGCGCCGGCAGCGTCGCCCAGTCCAGCGTTGGGCCTTCCATCCACCGCCCTTCTTCATCTACCATGAGGTCCCCCCGCTGTCGCATATTCCGCAGCAGCTCGATGGTGAACAGGGGGTGGCCTTCGGTGTGCTGGCACAACGCCTCTCGAAAGTCCTGGCCCAATCGGTTGGGCTCCGCGTCCAGGTAGGCATTGATAAACTGTCGGCCTTCGGCAGCATCGGTTCCGCCCAGGTTGATTTCGATATCCCCGAAGTAACGTTGGAACTCGTTGAGTACACTCTCAAGGGGGTGTCTGTCGCCACCACGACCCAGTGCGACGTCACTTGGACGGTAGGCACCGATCAACAGGAAGCGGCTATCGGCAATGCGGCGACCCAGATGGAAAAGCAAACTGATAGACGCCGGATCGGCCCATTGCAGGTCGTCAAGCACAACTATCAGTGGCTGATCGGTTGCCAGGCGCCTAACGAAGCTGGTGTATTGCTCAAAGATCTGGCTCTGCTGAATGTCTACTCCGGTTGGCTGGCGCTTCGTGAGCGCCTCCAGCTTTGCCATCCAACCAGCCTTTGTGGCGATGGACTTGCCCAATTCTCCGATGAGGGCCGCTCCCGGCACCAAAGTATTAATGAGCACGGGAGCCACATCAATCAGGATTTGCCCAGATCGGACAACCAGCTTCCGCAGGCGATTGGCGTTCTCACAGGTGATGACACCTTGAGCCAGCTTGGCTTCTACGTCGCCGGTGAGCAAGGCCAACACCTCGCGAAAGGGCAGGTAGGGATCGCCGATGCCCGTCTGGGCATTGCAGTTGCCGATGGCGACAAGTAGGTCGGAGCGGGCGTCCTGGGCGCCGCGGGCGAACTCGGTGACCAGGGCAGTCTTACCGCTGCCGGCCTCGCCAACAACGAAGCACACCGTGCCCTGGCCGGCCAGGGCACGGTCGAGAAAACCGTCCAGTTGCGCTAGCTCGTGCTCGCGGGCGACGAAGACGCTTCTTTCAGTTGTCATTCTCCTCTCCTTTTCCCGATCAGGTCGTACTCCATGGCCCCTGTGATGAGCACGGGAACCATCTCGCCCAGGGGCAACTCCTCCTGGACAATGACGAGGCCATCAACCTCAGAAGCGTCACGATAGCAGCGCCCCACGCTGAGACCGTCGCCGCTCCCCTCGATAAGGACGTCCAACGTACGCCCGATCATCTGCTGGTTCTTGGCCAGGGAGATGCCCTGCTGCAGTTCCATGAGCCGCTGGTAGCGTTCTTCTTTAACCTCATCAGGAACCTGGTCAGACAAGTCGGCTGCGCGAGTGCCTGCCTCTCGTGAATAGGTGAAGACACCCATCCTATCAAAAGCTGTCTCTACGACGAAATCGAGCAGCACCTCGAACTCCTCCTCCGTCTCGCCGGGGTAGCCGACGATGAAGGAGGTGCGCAGGGCGATGTCGGGCATGGTCTGGCGGAGATGGGCGATCAGGCGCCGCACGCCATCCACGCCGTGGGGACGGTTCATGCGGCGCAGAGTGTCGGGATGGGCGTGTTGCCAGGGTATGTCCAGGTAATGGG
>CAZGKH010000437.1:0-1480 GCA_964525665.1 uncultured Anaerolineae bacterium
CTGGGGACGAACTCATCGTGCACATCGGCAACCGCAAGCGCAACCTGATCCTGCCGCGCGTCCTGGTGAACCTGGACGTGCAAAGCGCCAAGTTCGATGAGGATACGTTGGTGATCACCTTTGGAGAGGATGAAGAGTAGCCAGTGGAAATGGAAAACGCCGAGGGTTAATCTCGGCGTTTTTTGCATTCAATTACCGTTACTACTCAGGCGTAGAGCAGGATTACCAGAATTAAAGGATAAATACGCCATCAAGGCCGACGAGGCGGTCTTTCTCATGGATGTTGTCGGTTAGCCCTTGATCTGAAGACCTCGGCCGACCATGGCTGATACGGGAAATCCGTCAAAGAGAAAACGACTTATCTCGTTTTATGTCTCATTGACCTAAGTTGGGCAATTCATCGTTCGGCCCAGGCCGTCAACACTCTAGCGAGAGAGCATCAAATCCGACAATTCTGCAAATCCTGCTCTCGTATTGCTCACGACGACTCGTGGCCTGAGCAGTCACCAATTACCCTCAACCTCCAACCTCTAATCTCCAATCTCTAATCTCCAATCTCTAATCTCCAATAACCTCCCGCCCCTCATACTGCCGCCGATAATACTCCATGTACTCGCCGCTCTTGATCTTGCGCCACCACCATTCGTTTTCCACGTACCATTGAACCGTCTTCTCCAGCGCCTCTTCGAAAGTGTGGCGGCTGCGCCAGCCCAGGGCCTTGATCTTGTCGCAGTTGAGGGAATAGCGACGGTCGTGGCCGGGCCTGTCTCTGACGTGCTGGATGAGGCTCTCCGGCTTGCCCAGGAGATGGAGGATCATCCTGGCCATGTCAATGTTGTAGGTCTCCACTTCGGTGCCCAGGTTGTAGACTTCTCCTAATTTGCCTCCGTGCAGCACCACATCTATTCCCTCGCAGTGGTCGCCTACGTATTGGTAGTCGCGCATCTGCCGGCCATCGCCGTAGAGGGGGAGGGCGATGTCGTCAATGGCATTGGTGACAAAGAGGGGTATCACCTTTTCAGGGTACTGGTAGGGGCCGATGTTGTTTGAACCTCGGGTGACGCTGACCGGAACATCGAAGCTGACGAAGTAGGCGTGGCACATGAGGTCGCCCCCGGCCTTGCTCGCGGCGTAGGGGCTGCGCGTCGAGAGCGGGTCGGTCTCCAGCGAAGAGCCTTCCAGTATTTGACCATACACCTCGTCCGTCGAGACCTGGTGGTAGCGCTCGACCTGGTACTTCTTGGCCGCTTCCAGCAGAACGTAGGTGCCGAAGACATCGGTCTGGATGAAGCTGCCTGCCTCCATCAGTGACCTGTCTACGTGTGTATTGTGGACGACGATATTGCCGATACCTGCCGCAAAGTTGTGACTCCCCTCCACTGTCAAATCGTAGACGTATCCCTCATAGGGGAAACGTTCCAGCCGGCAATTCGCTCTGGAATCATAGCTAGACACGATGCGGAACGAGTAGGAGCGGGAC
>CAZGKH010000437.1:1580-3954 GCA_964525665.1 uncultured Anaerolineae bacterium
GCAATTCGCTCTGGAATCATAGCTAGACACGATGCGGAACGAGTAGGAGCGGGACCGGTTTTCGATATCCGTTTCCCGAACGGAAAGAGAGTAGTCTAGGTCGAGTAGACTAAGTAGCAGTGATAGCCCGGCGGCGAGACGAGGCGACGTCGTTGCAAAACGTCGGGACGCTACAGACTTATACATCTCAACGTTCCCATCACCCTGCAAGTAAGTATCCAGAAACGCCTGCTTGTATTCATCCTGAAGCATATAGACAAATGAGGGCACACGCTTCCCACCCGAATACTGCCCGCATAACTGTGTAACGAGGTGGTAGATCAAACGACTGCTAAAGACCAATTGGTGAGCATAGGGAGGTTCCCTTTGGGTGATGCCTCCGCTAGCATTTGAAAATGCCGCGACATCCCGCCGCCAATCTTCTAGCAGGGATAAATCCTGATTGCTAAGACAAACCAACCAGGCACCATTGGCTTTATTGAAGGTGGCGTTTCCTTCAGCGATGTAAGCAGCCAAGAAGCGCAGCAGTGCTTTGAGCGATTCCCCCTCGTACTCTCGCGACACCCATACTTGCTTAGGCGCCGGGTATTCCTCAGCTCCGTAATAGATTTTTCCCTCTTCCTCTCGTGGATAGCAGCCACGGAGTCTCAGGACAAAGTGATCTTTGAACCGGCTGCGATCCAGGTTGATCTTGCGGATGCTAAGCAGTTCTGGATTGGTCGCGGCGGAAACCAATTGAGCATCCATGTTGTAGACTGAGTGATTCGGTGTTACAGTCACCCTGCCCCACTTCTGCGTCAACGTAACCATCTCACCCCGATACCGATGGCGGGTGATGTGAGTTATTTGTGACCATACTCCCATCCCATAGCGGAAAGAAAGAGCACGCAATACTCCCTTTACAGACACGATTTCAGTGCCGTTCTGATCCGCCTGAACTCCTGATTCCTGAGCATAACGTTCAAATAGCTCCTCAACTCTCTCCAGGCGAATAGAATGTCCTAGATGCACGGGGATGTAGGTATCAGGGCTCACACTCTCAGCAGCAAAGTTGACGATGGCATCAACCTCGTGCTCGCGCATCACCTCGTCCACCTTCTCCGCATCGCAGATGTCGCCGCGAACGAAGGTGTAGCGCGGGTCGCCCTCGACGTCTCGCAGGTTATCGAGATTCCCCGCGTAGGTTAGCTTATCGTAGACCACGACCTTGTAGTCGGGGTACTTGTTGAGAATGTACCGCACAAAGTTAGAGCCGATGAAGCCAGCTCCACCGGTGATCAGAATACTCTGCATTGACTATTCACCTCCTGAGTTGATTATAACCCGGATGGGCAGGATTTACGGGTTTTTCTTCAATCCAAGCTACCTGATCCGTCAATCCTGCCAATCCGTGTTCTCCCCACGCCCAGCTCACTGGGACGCTTCACTCACCTCCAAAACAGCCTCTCGCAGCAAACTCACTGCCTCGTCCATTTGAGCCTCTGTGATAATGAACGGCGGGGCGATCAGCACCAGGTCGCCGGCCACACCGTCGGCACACCCCGCGACCGCGTAGATGATGAGTCCCTTGTCGAAGGCCACGTCCGCCACCCGACGGGCGAAATGAGCTGCCGGTGGGAATGGAGCTTTGGTCACCCGGTCGGCGACGAATTCCACACCCCACAGCAATCCTTTGCCTCGCACATCTCCCACGCAGGGGAGCTTGCCCAAGGCCGCGATCAGCTTTCCTCCCAGCACTTTGCCCTTGGCTGCTGAGGCCGTGACCAGGTCGTGCTCTTGCAGGTAGCGCAGCACGGCCAGTCCGACAGCCGCGCCCACGGCGTGGTGGGAGAAGGTGCCGCCGTGGACGAAGTCACCGTGTACCTGCCTGATCCTCTCCACGTTTGCACCTCGAACGGCGGTGACAGACAGGGGGAAATATCCCCCGGTGACTCCTTTGCCCATAGTGATCACATCCGGCTGCACGCCGAAGTGCTCTATGGCAAACCACCGCCCGGTGCGCCCGAAACCGGCCATCACCTCATCGGCGATGAGGAGCACGCCGTAGCGGTCGCATATCTGGCGCAGCAGTGGCCAGTAACCTTCCGGCGGCGCCACTGCTCCCAGCGTCGCTCCGCTCACCGATTCGGCGATGAAGGCCGCCACCCGCTCCGGCCCCTGGCGGAGAATCTCTGTCTCCAATGCCTGCGCGCAGGCTAGAGTGCAGTTGGGGTGCGCGTTTCGAGTTTCGGGTTTCGAGTTTTGAGTTGCGGCGCCGTTGGAACTTCCCCCCCAGGGTTGGGGGGGATTGAGGGGGGGGGCGGACGGACAGCGATAACAGGAGGGGGGGGGGATGTGGGGGTGGTCTCCGGAGAGCGGGGCGGACGGGGGGCGC
>CAZGKH010000438.1:0-3941 GCA_964525665.1 uncultured Anaerolineae bacterium
AATGTTAGATTTGTCAGTCAACCAGCTCGGTACCTCTTGAAATCGTCCAGGATCTTCTTCGTCCGAGTGGCCCCGAACCGGGTGGCGCCGGTCTCGATGACCTGCAAAGCCGCCTCCAGAGTCCGCACCCCATGAGCGGCCTTGATTTGCACCTGGGGCCCTACCGAAGCCCGCATCAATTTCAGGTCTTCTATCGTAGCACCGCTGGCAGCGAAGCCCGTGGAGGTCTTGACAAAGTCAGCTCCGGCGGCTTCGGCCAACTGGCAAGCCTTGACCTTCTCCTCATCGGTGAGATAGCAGTTCTCCAAGATAACCTTGACGATGATGCCTTCACCTGCCGCCTCCACCACCGCGCGGATGTCGTTTTCCACGTAGTCGTAGCGACCAGAGCGAAGGGCGCCGATGTTCATCACCATATCCACTTCCTGGGCTCCGTCGGCCACCGCCTGGCGGGCCTCGAACGCTTTGGTGGCGGTAGTGGTGTTGCCGTGAGGGAAACCGATCACCGTGCCAACCTCGACATCGGAGCCTTTCATCTCACTCACAGCCAGTGGAACATCGCAGGGGCGCACGCAGACCGAAGCCACGTGGTACTGCTTAGCCAGTCTACACCCCTCTATCACATCCTGCTCGGTCAGTTCTGGCCTGAGCAGAGAGTGATCAATGGTCTTGGCCAATTGCTCAACCGTCAATGTCTTGACATCCAGACTCTCGCTCATCTTATTCACCCCTCAAGCCCCGCTAATAAGATAGACATCGTCTGTTGAATGGAGAACCATGGCGATAGCTCCCATGACGGCCGCATTTTCGCCCAACCCAGAGGCCCTGATAAGGGGCATAACCGGCACTACCCCTTCCACTCGCCGGCGGATGGGTTCGATCAGCAAATCATCCGAACGAGCTATTCCCCCATTCAGGACAATTAACTCTGGATTTAAAATGGCTGCCACGCTGGCCACTATAATACTGAGATAATCTACCGTTTCATCCACGACCTCTTGGGCCAAAGGATCACCACGGCGAGCAGCTTCAAAGACCATCTCGGCCGTCAAAGCCTTCAAATCGCCACCCACTAGCTCCCGAAGAATGGTATCGCCGTTCCTCTCTACAGCCGTTAGCGCTCGGCGGACAATGCCCGCGCCAGCGGACAAGGTCTCTATGCAGCCAAAATGCTCATAGCGCTTACCCAAGTAAGAGCTGTCGGGCACTAAGTAGCCGGCTTCCCCAGCCGCCTCGCTATGGCCACGATATAGCTTACCGCCGATAACGATGCCTGCTCCGATGCCTGTGCCAATGGAAATACAAACCAGATCATCTACATCTTTACCAGTTCCATACCAACTCTCGCCCAAGGCAGCCAGGTTAACGTCGTTTTCGACAAAGACAGGGACCTGAAAGCGGTCCTCCAGGATTTTTTTCAAGGGCAAATCTTTCCAACCCAGACTGGCGGCCCAAACGACGATCCCCTCCTGGTGAAGCGTTATAGATGGAGCGCCGATCCCGATACCTCTGAGCTCCTGGTTCTCCAGCCGGGGGTTGCTGAGGAGCTGCTCAATGACCTTTGTCAACTGTTCCAGGCCATCTTTTTGGCCTTCTCCCGAAGAAGAAGGAAGGGACGCTTTCTGCAGGATATTACCGCCCAGATCAGCCAGGGCTCCTACAATTTGCGTCCCTCCCATATCTACACCGATGATCGCATTGGCTGCGTAATTAAACTCCAGAAGAGTCGGCCGACGCCCGCCAGTAGAATCGCCTGCACCCATCTCCAAAACGAGATCCTCCTCCACCAATTTGCTCACTATCCTGGTTACAGTGGCCGGGCTTAAGTGCAGAATTCGGGCGATTTTAGCTCTGGAAAGAGGCCCCCGCTCCCTCAGCAGTTCCAGGATAGCTGAGCGGTTCAGCCGCTTCATCAGTTTGGGTCTACCAACATGGGACACAGGCGCTCTCCCTCGAACCTTTAGCTAACCCAACAACTCCCTCAATCTAGAACTTACTTTTTTTCAGAAACAAAGTTTGACACTATTATATCAAAGAGGAATGCTTTTGTCAATACCTCAGAGCCATTTTTTCCTTAAAACTTTCGTGGGAAGTCATTGCGCAGTGGCGTTGCTGGGAGTCGAGGAACAGTTGAACCCAAAAATCAGGGTTGTTATTGCGTTCTCGCACAATGTGTGATATAATGTACGGCGATGAAAGAATGGCTACTTTTTTGGCATTAGCTGATGGAGGTGAACCGTGGCGAGCATAGCGATCCGAGAAATCTATCTGGAAACGTTGCATTCCCTGGGATATGACATGTCCAGGTATCAGCATGGGAGAGTTATTCGACCTTGGGGAGAGGAGGTAGATGCGCAGTGGCTACCATTACTGTAGAGATTCTGCCAGATGGCAGTCTCGTGTTGCCGACAACGATAGGGGAAGCGTTCGACGGTTTAGAGACTTTCTCAGTGATTGAACGGGATGGTTCCGTTGTGCTTACCCCGCAGAAGCAACGAGTCAACAAGGAGACGCTGGCCGATTATCTGAAGTATCTGCGGACCGATGACCTATTGGCTGACACGCACAGGGCAAAGGAAGAGAGTTACCGCCTGTTCGAAGATCAGGGCATCGCTACCATAACCCTCGCTGTGGCAAACGCCCTGGTTGGACTCTTAGCTGAGGGTCGCTTTCGCTACCATGAGAGCCTTGAGAAGGGCCACCAGCGCGAGTGAAGACGACATGAAAAGAGTCTATTTGGATGCCTCGGTGGTAAATGTCAGGCTCTTTGGTCACGAAAAGGAAGCGGAGAGGTATGTCCATGTCCTACGGCTTTTCCAGGCCATTGACGAGGGAGAGGTCGTAGCCATTGTCTCTATCTACACATTGCAGGAGATTTGCGTTTTCTGCCGTGATCGTCTTGCTGTCAAGGAGCCGGAGAAGATTGCCTGGCTAGCTCTGCGCGAGCTCTTTCAGCATGAATTGAGGATTGTACCGCTGTTGTCCAGGATGCAGAAGATGGTACATAGTCGAACCTTTGAAATGCGTGATGCCTCGGATCAGCCTCACGCTATCTCGGCATACGTGCACGGCTGCGATGCCATCGTGGCCTACGATGAACACTTTCAGGACGTAGCCGACAGGATTCCCTATCTGCAGCCGGAGGAACTACTGGTGGATTTGGAACGATCTCCGGATGTGGAGCATTCTGACGAGAACTCTACTGCCGGAGAGTGGGAGAGAGATCGCATCTGAGAATGCCCGTTCCCTGATTTGGCGAAGATAGGGCGTAAGAGTTCGCCCTTGGCGGTGCCAGGCCAACACAGCCAACATAGCTCCCAACCCCGACGCCAGCCACGGATGCGCTCTTGCGTGTTCTGAGGCTGGCGTTTTGTATGCGCTGGAATCACTGACCGCACTGAACAGCACTGAGACCACTGAAAGCGGTGCTCCCCTCAGTGTCTTCAGTGCTTCAATTTGTCTCGTGCCTGTGAACGGTGCGAAAGGAGATGGAGATGAGCGAGAAGAGGCAAGTGAACGGCCCCCCGGCCAGGATGGGGAGGCTTGTTGGCCTGTTGGCCTTCGTGATCCTGATGGCGGTGATCTACCTGCTCTCCCCCGGCTCCCCCCTACGAGCCGCCCCCAAGCCGGCCCTGCTTGATGGCCCTACTGAGGTCGGCGGCATCATTGACACCGACACCACCTGACCGAACTTACGCGCTGTCCTTTTTTAACCTTGAAGCCGGGAGAAAAGCGTGGTATAATACAACCAGATTCCCCTGCCTTGCGTCAGCCAGAGAAGCATGCTATGCTTCTGCAAGGTGGGAGGCTACACAGCGAAGAAAAATGGAGGAAAGCTGATGATGGCTGTCCAGTTGAAACGTGAAATCACGTCCCTACTTGACACTTTACCTGAGCCCAGGCTCGCGGTCGTATTTGACTTCGTGCAGTTCCTGGCGGAA
>CAZGKH010000439.1:0-3936 GCA_964525665.1 uncultured Anaerolineae bacterium
CCGATCCTGGCCGATGGTCTGTTCTAAGTCCAGACAAAGGCAAGCAGTGAGTTGATAAAAAGGGGACCTTGCGGTCCCCTTTTGCTATTCCAGTAGTCCTGCGGGTTGGGTCTAGCCCATAGGGCTTCGATCCTTTAGCCCAGAGCTTCAGTTCAGGGCAGACAGCCCGTTTTGAACACACCCAACTGACATGCACCCCAACCGATCCCGATTTGACAGAAGTGGGGAAGTGTGATATGATATTCGCAAGTAGGACGCAGTAAGCTTTTGTTTGGAGTTCAACTGATGAACCGCCCGAGCTTCTTACAGCGTTGGGCGGTTCATTGTTTGCACAGCAGTGATCACCACAGGCTGACAAGCAGAACCAAAGAACAAACTCACTCCGCCCTACAGCATATCATAAGGGAAGGAGAGGTGACAGCTAGTGAGTGAGAGAGTGACCGGTACGGTGAAGTGGTTTAGTGGCCAAAAAGGCTACGGCTTCATTGAGCGCGAAGGCGGCGACGATGTGTTCGTCCACTTTTCGGCTATCCAGGGCGATGGTTTCCGCAATCTGGACGAAGGCGAACGTGTGGAGTTCACCATCGAGAGCAGCCCCAGAGGCCCTCAGGCCACCAATGTAGTGAAGCTCCAAGCCTAAGAGAACAACAGTAACACACAAGCTCTAGGAGGATCATGATCCTCCCAGGGCAGCAGAAAAGCCGCCTGCGCGGTTAGCGCAGGCGGCTTTCTTGTCTCTTTGGGATTTCGCAAATCCACGGTGTCGGACTCCCGAACTTGAGAGTGGAGTTGCTGAGGTAGTAAACAAACGCGTACACACACCATACACCTTCACACATGTTTCACTGCAAATTCATGTCCCTTTCACCCACAACCGAGGCAAAATTTGCTACAATATAAATGATTCAGCACATTTGCAGAGGTTTCGCTTGTTTTGGAGCAGGTTCTCCAATAATCAAGAAGTTTTCGAAAAACGTAACTACTCACCTGCTCACGCTGGACCCTAGTCCAGCGGCCTCAGCGGTCGTTGTAGCCCTGGCCAAGCGCATGTTTCACAGTTTTCAGCGCTGGTCATCGTCATTGGAGCAGCGGACTAGGGTCCGCTGCGAGCATAAGGTGAGTAGTTACCGAAAAACGGGCAAACGGATGCCGAGACTTGCCCAGCATCCAAAAGAGCCAAATCAAGAAAAGGAGGCACTAAAATGACAGAGGAGAGAATGAACCTAGTGACTGCCAAGGAGGCTGCCAGCTACTTGAGGGTGAGCATGTTCACTCTGAACAAGATCGAGAGGGAGAGTGGATTGATACCCTACCGCACTCCCGGAGGGCACCGCAGGTACAGCCTCAAGATGCTGAACCGCTACCTCGACAACAGCCGCCGTGAGAGGTTCCACAAGAAGTCAGCGAATGATAACGGGGAGTGATCTGCAGCGGGAGCTATCGGATCCTCATAAACACCTGAACTCTGCCGCTTTCCAGACTGGTGAGAGCGAACCGATCAGCAGAGATGCGGTACTCTGCAATGGAGGTCGTGCCATCGGCGTAGGTGAGTTCTATCTGCTCATCATCAGCCAGCACGTAGGTACCCTCGACAGATTCCCCATTCAGGGTCGCGGTCCACGACCCATCCTCCAACTGGGCGCCAATGGCAGCGGCACGTTTCGCGCCACAAAGAACTCCCCGGCGCAAAGGTCAACCGGGGAGTTTCTCGATCGAGGTGATTTTTAACGACGCCAATCGCATCTCAGCGCTCGGCTTCAGGCTCCAACTTCACCAGGATATCCCACACCCCTGCCTCCAGCGCGCTCTCGGCTGGCAGTCCGCTGTGCCGCACAAATCGCATGATCTGGATATTGTCCTGGCGCACTGTCGCCCTGAAGGCGCGGACACCGTGCGCGTAGGCATAGGCCACCAGCCGCGTCAGTAGAAGCGTTCCCAGCCCCCGCTTCTGATACTCGTCTTCCACGACAATCGCCGCCTCGGCCACGTCGGGCTGGCCTGTTGGATCCACCGCATAGCGTGCCACAGCGATGATGTGCTCTTCACCGCCTTTCTCGAGCGTGGCTACCAACGCCATCCGCTGCTGGAAGTCCACGTTGGCCAGTTGCTTAGCCTGTTCGTACGGCAGTTCCTTGGGCTGTCCGAGAAAGCGCAAGGCGATGCTCTCTGGCGAGAGCCGGTCAAATAGGGCCTGCAGTCCGCGCGCGTCGTCCGGGCGAATGGGCCGCATCGTCACCGTCGCGCCGTCGCGCAGAGTAGTTGTTTCGGGCTTCCCCGCCGTCTCTCGCATCTCCCTCTCCAGACAGGGCATGTTCAGAAGGCCCACCTCTCGCTCACCTCCTCAAAATGTAGCGAGGTCGTTCGATGATACCCCACGCCTTCTGGCTCAGGGTCTCTGCCAGGTCGTCACCCTCTTTCACGATGTAGGTGGTGGTACCCCCGGCAGCTAGCTCGGCCGTTACTTCCTCCATCCCCCACTCCCCGCCGAAAGTGTCAGGGGCGACGAGTACAGCTACCACTCTCAAGCCTCGCTGCTCCAGATGGCGCGAAGCGGTGACCCAGTCCTTATCGGGCGAGGAGGTGATGACGATGATGGTGGTGCCTCGCACGAGATGCATGCCCTCGGCAGCCAGCACCTGGGCCAGCGGTATCTTCCCCACACCCTTTATCACGGCCAGAGTCTCTAGGATCTTGGAAAGCTGGCGCACACCTCGGTCAGCGGGAACCACTTCCCGTTGCTGAGCATAGGAGACCATCCCTACTGCCCGGTTGCGGATGACGAAGTATTTGGCCAGCGACGCCGTGATGGTCACGCCGTATTCCTCGGTAGAGGGGGCCAACTCCAGCCCGGGCCGCTTGGTCCAAAGCAGAGCCGGCTCACGTCTTTCCAGAACAGGCTCCCACTCTAGCTCCGCTTGAACCAATTTGTCCATATCTAAGAAGAGCCAGACATCGGCCATGGGGTCTAGCTCAAACTCCTTAACGAGCAAATGACCCTTGCGGGCCGTTGAAGGCCAGTGAATGCGGTTGAAGCTGTCGCCCGGAGCGTAGTCCCGCACCCCGCGAACGTTGGTGGTAACATAGTGTGTGCGGCGGCGGAGGGCTTCTCCCCCCGGCAGTTGCCCGCTGGGCGTGGCGAAGCCCGTCAGCTCAACGATGGCCGGGTAGACGACTATGCTTGAGGTCTTGGACAACTCGCGCTGCATCTTGAACAGGCCAAAGGGGTCACCCGTGGTAAGGGTAACGGGGCCCAGGGTGAAACGACCTCGCTGCCGGCATAGGGTCCTGACAGTCCAACCGCGCTCTTTTCGAGCTCCGATCGAGTTTAGAACGTTGCTGGCTTGATGGCCGGGCAAGTCCGAGTGGTCTCGAACTTCCAGCCACAATTTGGGCAGAAGGCTGGTGTTCCGCACCATGAATCGTTCCTCGGAGGTTCTGCCCACCTCGGCTTTCTTGGCCCATAAGTAGCGGGTAACGTGTACCCAGCGGATGCTTGCCCAAGTCCAAAGGTAGGAGATGACGATTATGGCAGCGATCAGATAGGCCAGGGTGTAAAACAGATCGCGTCCTGTGGCTAGTGCTGCTATCAAGCACATCAGTCCCAGGAGAAAAACTAAGCGATTTCCTCTCATTTACTCAACGCCTTTGCTTACTGCTTTTCTGGCTCCTTTAGTTACCCTAGCTACCATATCACTCAAAAGTAGCAGGGCCGCCCTGGGTATGTCCAACTTCAGCAGACCCAGGGGCAACTCCAGCTCCCGCTTATCGCAGACAGTGGACAGGTTAGCGGCATCCACCTGGGGTTTGAGGGCCGTCAACAGCTTCTCGCGCCGCGATAGGCGAAGGGCCTCGGTCGGAGACCTCGCCCAACGAGGTAGGATAAGGTCTCCCGACGATGGGCGAAGGTCTCCCGACGATGGGCGAAGGTCTCCCGAC
>CAZGKH010000440.1:0-3903 GCA_964525665.1 uncultured Anaerolineae bacterium
AGCATAGACGGCAACACCGCCAGTGGGAAATCGAGCACCGTCGGTGGGGGCGTGAACAATACCGCCAGCGACGCCTGGGCCACCATCGGCGGAGGCCAGGGCAACACGGTCAGCAATCAAAGCGCTACTGTCGGCGGGGGCGTGGGCAACACTGCCAGCGGTCCTTGGGCCACCGTCGGCGGGGGCGAGGACAACGAAGCCAGCGGTGAGGACTCCACCGTCGGCGGAGGCGACGTGAACAAGGCCAGCGGAGAAGAATCCACTGTTGCTGGAGGCCGGGCCAACGAAGCCAGCGGCGCAGATGCTACCATAGCCGGGGGCGAACTCAACGTCGCCAGCAGCAACCATGCCACTGTCGGCGGGGGCTTTTGGAACATCGCCAGTGGTCACCGGGCTACTATAGGTGGGGGCTTCGGCAATCAAGCAACCGCTGACTATGCCACCGTTGCTGGAGGTGGCAGATCTGATCCCGGCGACCCTGCTACTGGCAATCGCGTCACCGATGTTTACAGCACCATTGGGGGCGGTGGAAATAACCAGGCGGGGAGCGATGATGCCGACCAGTGGAATGCCATGTACGCCACCGTCGGCGGGGGCTTGGAGAACACCGCCAGCGGCTTGTTCGCCACCATCGCTGGCGGCACGTATATTAGCGCCACCCATGCCTATGCCACCGTCGGGGGCGGCATCGCCAACGTCGCCAGTGAACCCAACGCCACCGTCGGCGGCGGCAACGGTAACACCGCCAGCGGCGATAGCGCCACCATCAGTGGGGGCGCCCAAAACGAGGCCACAGTTGACTATGCCACCGTCGGCGGCGGCAGGTTCAACATCGCCAGTGACGACTACGCCACGGTCGGCGGGGGTGGCTTCAACGACGCCAGCGGTGAATACGCCACTGTGCCAGGCGGTCGCTTGAACGCCGCTCAGGGAGCCCACAGTTTCGCCGCCGGCCGCCGGGCCAAGGCCATCCATGATGGGACCTTCGTCTGGGCTGATGCCACCGACGCTGACTTTGAGTCCACTGACACGAACCAATTCAGTGTGCGCGCCACTAACGGGGCGGATTTCCTGAGTGACAACACCGCGTCTGGCTTCCTGGTAGAGAACAATGGCGATGGCGACGGCATTCGGGCCTTTGCCAATGTTTCGCGGGGCACCAGTTGGGCAGCAGTGTATGCTGTCAACAATGGAACCAGTCCCGCCGTGTATGCCGACACCGATGGAACCTACTCAGGATACTTCCTGGACGACGTATACGTCGAGGGTAGTTGCGTCGGATGCGTCATCGTGTACATCGGCTTGAACGACGGCAGTGAGCCTTTGGAAGCAGGCGATTTGGTCTCGGTCAGTGGAGTGAGTAGCCCACTGGCGGGAACAGAGACTCCGGTGTTGCGCGTGCGCCGCGCGGCCGCCGGTAGAGCCGTCATTGGGGTGGTGCAAAGTAAGGCCGATGTCGTCAAGAGCAGCAAGGACGGTGAGCTTCTGGAAAGCGCCAACCGTGTCGAAGAGGCAGCAGCTCGCGGCGACTACGTGTTCATCGTCGTCCAGGGGTTGGCCTACGTGAAAGCCAATTCCGAGGCCGACGCCATCACAGCCGGCCAGCGGTTGACAGTGGCCGATCAGCCTGGTCACGTCCGCGCCCTGCGCACTCGGATGCTGGAAGGCATGGTAGTGACCGAAGGCGCGCCCGTGATCGGCATCGCCCTGGCCCCACTGGACAAGGACAGCGGCCTGATTCCGGTGTTCGTCACGCTGAGGTAAAGTGAGTGGCTCTACGCAGATTCGTGGGGTAAGAGGCCAGACCTCCGAGGTTTCTAGGGCCAAAACCTGCCTGAAAAGCAACTAAAAGACTTGTTTTCACGGTAAAACACTGGCGTGCGGCAAAACCTCGGAGGTCTTACCCCTCGAATCCACGTTGACCCAAGTGAGTGTGACAAGGCCAGAGGAGGGCCGCGCAATGATGAAACACTTCACGACAAACCGAAGGGGGGCGCTCGTGGCAATCGCTTTGCTACTGGTCGCCTCTACTGTTCTCGCCCATACGGACGTATTTGACCTCTCCTGGTTCACTGTGGATGGCGGTGGGGGTAGCAGCAGCGGTGGCCCCTATGCCCTCAGCGGGACCATCGGCCAGCCGGACGCGGGAACGATGTCGGGAGGCAGTTACGGCCTGGTAGGCGGCTTCTGGAGCGAGGCAGCAGCGCAGTTGCCCACAGCCACTCCCACGGCTACGCCGACGGGCACGATGATACCGACAGCAACACCCACAGCGACGCCGACAAGTACAAGGACCCCCACGGTGACACTCACGGCAACATCGACCGGTACGGCCGCGCCGCCGACCAACCTGATCTACCTGCCCATCGTTTTGAAGGGCTATCCGTGAAACCTGACGGACTAGCCCCGGATATCGAACCAAAGCCACCTGCGCGATGAATGCAGGTGGCTTTGCCCTTCGGCTTGACATCAGGCCCTCTCGCTGCTATACTGAGGGCCGATTTGCAATCAAGGCAGACTCATGTCTAAACCTGAGCTTCAAGTCATTGTCCACGGCGATGTCTCCAACAGCTTTTGGCAAGAGCTGGGTCAGCAGTTGGCGGAATGTTACCAGCGGCTGCCTACATCGGACCTTGAGGTCGTGCAGGTGCGTCTGGTGGACACGGTCCGCCGGCTGAAGGAGATCTTAGCTGCTGAGCACGCCGAGTTGGGCATCGCCAGCCCGCTGGGCACGGAGTTCCTGGCCCTTCACGACGCCTGGCGCGGCGTGCCGCGAATCACTGTCTGTCAGGAGCGGTTGGCAGAAGTGCCGCATCTGGTGAGGCTAGGAGCTATCCGCCAACAAGTGGCCCACAGCGTCTTGCATGGCTCGCCAGAGTATTACACCTTCAAGCTCTCGCGGAATCTGTTGGAGAAAGGCCAGGAGCGAGGCATAGTGTCCGTCTCCCTCCACCAACTCCTTTACTACGTAGCCATTGCGGTAAAAGACTACGAGGTGGTGCGTCTGCTGGTCCATCACGGCTATGTTGACTGCCAGGCAGCGTTAGCCTTCCATCAGCTTGAGGCCAATGACGAGGATCGGCTGGCCTGGCAATTGGCCCGGCTCAACCCCTCCATCCGCCTTATCTGCCTGGCCAGCCAACTGAAACCCTTGCTTTCCCTTTGTCCGCTGCTGGAGAGGCCGACCGTTGCTCCTGCGTTGATCCACCAAGCCGGGGCCATGCTGGGTTACCTGCCCCTCGAAGAGCAAGACAAGCTGTGGACGCTGACACAGCAAGTTGCCGCCGCGCTGGGCGATGACACCCACCTGAACATCGCCGTAGCGTTGCAACTGACGCTGGAAATACTGTAGTTGGAGGTTGGAAGTTGGAAGTTGGAAATTGGAGGTTGGAAGTGAAGTTGGGACAGCAGAGTAACGTTGCCCGTATTATCGTCGTCATCGGCGTACTGGCCATAAGTTTCTGGCTGCTACCATTCTTGAACGAGACCCGTCTGGCCGATGCCGCCCGCCCGACGATGAAGCGACGTCCCGAGGTCCCCCCTGAGCCTGACGAAGGGCTTGGCGAGGGATCGTCGGGCTACAGAGCAGCGCCCCATCAAGGGGGCTTTGACCCTGCGAAAATGGAGCCTACCGCAACGCTAACGGCCACGTCTACGCCGACCGACACACCTACCACTACACCCACGGCCACCTCGACCAATACTCTAACGCCAACGGCTACCGCTACAATGCTTATCAATACTCCTACGTCCACGCCAACGGCTACAGCTACAACGCCCACGGCCACATCTACGCCGACGGCTACCACTACCACTCCGACCCATACGCCCACACCAACACTGACCCATACTCCTACACTCACACCAACGCCAACACAAACTCACACTCTCACACCGACTTCT
>CAZGKH010000441.1:0-3898 GCA_964525665.1 uncultured Anaerolineae bacterium
CGGCGTGGGTGTACGGGTAGGGGTGCGCGTGGCGGTCGGCGTGAGGGCCCTGGTGGGCGTTCCGGTTGCGGTGGGAGTCGGCGTGGGTGTACGGGTAGGGGTGCGCGTGGCGGTCAGCGTGGGGGTCCTGGTGGGCGTTCCGGTTGCCGTGGCTGTCGGCGTTGGCGTGGGCGTGGCGGTAGGAGTCGGCGTGGGCGTATGGGTCTTCGTAGGCGTTCGGGTGGGGGTAGGCGTTGACGTGGGCGTATGGGTCGGGGTAGCCACGGGCCGGTCCCAGAACTTGTTGCCGGTCAGTGTCTTGCCCTCCAGAGGATGGGGGTACTGAATCCAGTTAGTATTGACCACTGCGCCGCTCACTGACGTCGCCCCCACCGACTCATACCCCGGCGGGTCCGTCTCCAGCAGGTTGTAGAACTCACAGACGCCGGCCACCAGCAGCCCGTACCAGCCCTCGCCATCGGTGGTGGTGCTGCCAATGCGAGTCCCCAGGACGCCGGCGTCGTTGGAGCAATACAGCTCCACTGTCACACCACTCAATGGCGTGCTCTCATCCCCCATGTTGCCGGCGTAGACCCGCCCGGAGAGCATGGTCAGCGCCACCAGGTCCCCGTAGATGTCCAGGCCCTGCGTCTCCTCATTGCGGCCGTCTTCCCAGGCAACCAGATAGGCCATGCTGTCCGAAGCCAGGGCTGGTCGGCCCTCCCAACTGCTCAGGTTAGAGACGATGGCCTCGTCTTCCGGCAGCGTGCCGTCGCTGGCCACGCGCCGGCGGTAGACGTCGTGGTCGTCGAGGTCGTACTCGAACTCGAAGGCCACCAGGTACTCGTTGGCCGCCGGGCTGTAGGCCACGTCTGGGCCATAGCGGAGGTTCTCGCCGCCCCAGGAGATGCCGAAGTTGGCGCCGGCCAGGGTTCCGTTGGCATTGATCCGCTGCCCGTAGATGTCCGAGTCGGCACCCCAGCCCCAGTGATGATCCTCCCACACGGCCAGGAACTCATTGGCCGCACTGTTGAAGGCCAGGCGGGGCTTGACCTGGTCGTACTCCCAGGTGGAGATGGCGATCTGGCCGCCCGTCAGGGAGCCGTTGGCCGCCACCCGCTGGCCGTAGAGGTCGTATTGGAAGGTAAGCATTCCTGACTGTGTCTGGTCCCCTCGGTCTGAGACTTCGTCGAGCTCAGACTTCGGCGAGCTCAGTCGAGCCGTCGAGACGCTCAGGATAGAGGCTCCGACTGCGCTACTCACCGGCCCCAGCTCCTGCCAGACCACCAGATACAGGTTGCTGGCCGGGCTGTAGGCCACTGCCGGTGCCTGCTCATCCAACAGACCAGTCGCAATGGGGAAAGGGCCGCCCTGGGGGTCGCCGGCGGGATCCAGCCGCTGGCCGTAGATGTTGATCTGAGCAGTCTCGCCGCTGCCCTCCCGGCGTTCCCAGACGACCAGATATTCGTCGTCCTGGGAGTTGTAGGTCACCGCCGGATTGCTCTCGTAGTTGCTGCTGGTAGCGATGGGGAGTTCATTCCCGATCAGGGCGCCGTTACCCGCCACACGGCGAGCGTAGATGTCGTGGTCGTCGGGTGAATACTCGTACTCCCAGACCACCAGGTACTCGCCGATAGTGGGGTGGTAGGCCACGTCAGGCGCCAGTCGGTGCTTATCACCCTCCCACGAGATGGCGAAGTGGCCGCCAATCGGGGTACCGTCAGCCCCCACGCGCCGGCCATAGATATCCCAGTAGTCTCCCCAGCCCCAGTGATGGTCTTCCCACACCACCAGGTACTCGCCGGCTTCGGTGCTGTAGGCGACGGCCGGCTGGACCTGGTCGTACTCCCAGGTGATGATCGCGGAGTCCTGAGTCAGCCGAAGGGGTGAAGCGGCAACCGACGCCATGGGCTTGAGAGATTGCGCAGATTGCCCCTCCTTCAGCAGACTTAGCTCACGGGTCGTCTGGAGAGCAGCCGGACCGCTCAGTGTCTCGGCGCCAGCCAGGCTGCGCCCCGAAAGGCTCATGGCTCCCAGAAGTAGAACCATGATCACTAGCGCGATTTTGATTAGAATCGTTCGGTTTAGCATGTTCTCTTCTCCTCTCAGCTTTCGCCCCTACTTGCGATGAGTATGGCTGTCCATTGTGACCAGCGACAGCTAGACCCGTTGGCCGGCGAAATCCAACACAAAAAGCCAACGCTAGACGCTCGCACGTCCCAGCATTGGCCTTGACGAACGATGCCATCTCATAGCTGCGTGGTAGTGGTATGTTGGAGTTGGAGATGAGAGATTCTGCGTTATCCCCCAGCGTTACTACTGGTACGATGCGAAACAGTAAGCGTCTCAGCTATCTCTTTGTCTTGTTTATTATACCACAAAACCTGACCCCTTGTCAATGTCTTATCTTAAGATTTCCAAGACCTACACGGCCAGTCCATTCGCCGACATGGAGCAAAAGGGTAAGACAAAGCCACCTGCGCGATGGATGCAGGTGGCTTTGTCTCGCTGTCCAAGACCTGTCCTTCCAGGTTTCACAGGTAGTTTTTCAAGACTATGGGCAGATAGACGCGCTGCCTAGCGCCGCAGACCTGCACCTGAACGTCGTCCACGTAGAAGCTGGTGGGGCTCTCCTCGCTGGTCTCGGCGTGGAATGTCGCGCCTGTGAACTGGCCAGCGTAGCTGCCCATGTCGAAGGTGCTCTGATGCCAGGCGTCCCTGGGCGAACTGTTGGTGATGGTCTCGATGTTTATCTCGCTGCCCTCATTCCCAACCACCACGACCAGGATGTCCGCGTTGAGATCTGAATCGCTGCTCTCCACGTACCACCAGTACGAAAGCGTCATGGATGTGGCGGCAGGAGGGAACTCAACACTGGCAAAGACTTCGTTCCAAGTGTTGTTAGCGCCGCCCAGGCGGACGCTGCTGACGCCGCCGTGGGCCCGGGCGGTGGTGATTTGAGTCCCGCCGACCGAACCCCAAGGTGGGAGGATGCCGGCCTCGAAATCACCGTGGGGGAGGATGTTATCACAGGTGGGGGTGGGCGTGGGCGTTGCGGTGGCCGTTGGCGTGGGTGAGGCCGTGCCGGTGGGTGTGGCTGTCCCAGTCCCCGGTGGCAATGTTGCCGTCGAAGTGGGGGTAGGGCCAGCGGCGCTCGTGTACCGCCAGAGGCTCTGGCCGTCGGTGCCCGCAAACACTGTCTGCGGACTGCCTGGAGCGACTTCCAGGGCCGAAGTGTAGCGGTCCCACGTGCGCGTGCCCAGCTTGGTCCACGAACCGCCCCGGTCGGTGGACACGTAGACCCAGGCGAAGGAGGCATAGAGGGTACCATCGGTGACGTAGTCTGGCGAGAGAACCAGATCGAGGACGTACAGGTGAGAAGGGAATCCGTTATTAGCCGCGCTCCACGAATCCCCGCCGTTGGTGGATTTGAAGATACCACCGCCGTAGGTTCCGGCGTAGATCGCCAAGTCGGTGGCATACCCAGGCGAGATAGCCAGAGTGGTCACCTGCATGTTGGTAAGCCCGCTGTTGGCCGCGCTCCAGGAATCCCCACCATTGGTGGACTTGAAGCCCCCACCGTCCCAAGTGCCGGCAAAGATAGTCTGGTCGCTGGCGTAGTTGGGGGAGATGGCCAGTGCCCGCACCCATTTTGAGGGGAGCCCGGTGCTGGCATCATTCCAGGTACTCCCTCCGTCGGTAGACTTGAAGACGCTGCCGCTGTAGGTGCCGGCAAAGAGAGTCTGGTCCGTGGCATAGCCCGGCGAAAGGGCCAGAGACTCTATGTTCCAACTCGTCAACCCGCTGTTGACCGGCGTCCAAGAATTGCCCCCATTCGTGGATTTGAAGACCCCGCCGCCATTAGTGGCAGCAAACAGGGTTTGGTCTGTGGCATAGCCAGGCGAGAGGGCCAGGGCCT
>CAZGKH010000442.1:0-3856 GCA_964525665.1 uncultured Anaerolineae bacterium
GCGCACCAGCAACAATCCCGCCACGAAGCCGCCGACGTGGGCAAACCAGGCTACCCCGCCCATTTGCGTCATGCCGAAGGCCAACAAACCGTTGAAAAGCTGTAGCACAAACCAGAATCCCAGCACCAACAACGCCGGTAGTTGCGCCATACGCACAAAGTAACCCAGAAAAATAAGCGTCTGGACTCTGGCATTGGGGAAGAGGACGATGTAGGCTCCTAAGACGCCTGCTATGGCTCCGCTGGCACCGATAGTAGGTAAAGTAGAGTCGGGGCTGGCTAACACCTGGGCAACACTGGCTACTGACCCGGTCAGCAAATAAAAGATCAGAAAACGCAGCCGCCCCATATTGTCCTCAACATTGTTGCCGAAGATCCAGAGGTAAAGCATATTGCCGGCGATGTGCATGAATCCCCCGTGGAGAAACATGGAAGTCAGGAAGCTAAGGGCAACGGTCGGGCCAAAGTTGTTAGTCACCTCGAAAGGCACTACTCCCGTAGTGTAGAAGGTCCGCTCCAGCGTCCCGTTTGCCTCAGCCAGCATCTCGTAGGCGAAGGCCATTATGTTAACAATAATGATGCTGACTGTAAGAACGGGGAAGCGGCGAGTGGGTATGAAATCACGTATCGGTAGCACTTCACCCTCCTTTGTCGCAGCTAAGCAGTTCAAAGCCATCGGGCATGGTGGCTCCCTTCAGGTTAGCCCCTTCCAGATTGACTTGCTCTAGATTGGCACCCTTCAAGTCCGCCCCTTCCAAATCAGCATCCTTCAGATTTGCCCCCAGCAAATCGGCTCCCGACAGATCCGCACCAACCAGATTAGCTCCTATCAAACTAGCGCACACCAAGTCAGTTGAGGATAAATCTGCCCCTTCCAGAATGGCCCCCGTTAAGTTGGCCCCTCTCAGATTCGCGGCTGACAGATCAGACTTGGTTAGGTCAGCTTCCTGCAAGTTAGCCATCGCCAGGTTGGCCTCCATCAAACGTGTCTCTACCAGTACAGCTCCAGCCAATTGAGCTCCAGCCAGATCTGCTCCCTCGAAATCGGCCTCCATGAGATCAGCCTTTCCCAAGAGAGCTCGCGCAAGATTGGCGTAGGAAAGCGACATGCCTCTCAAGTCGGCACTCCTGAGGTCGGCCTTCACGAAAGCTCTCGCCGCCGTATCCCTCAGTACTTGCAGAACTTCCTCTCTCGATAGCTTTCTCAACTCATTGGCCACATGCTGGCTCCCTATTCGATAGGTTCGATTTCTGCATCGGATTCTACACCCAAATCAGGCATGGCTTCCAATTCGAACTCCGCCTCCACACTTTTCTCTGTTTCTGGCTCGAGATCTGACTCAGCCTCAGACAACCCTTCGACAAGCTCAGGGCGCCGCTCAGGTTCAGGTGGACGTGGGTGAGGCTCTGCACAATAAGGGCAGATCTCCCATCGTAGCAGTGACAGTCGACCACAGTGGGGGCAAGCTTTCCTAAGCTCGGTGTGGCAAGCGGGGCAGATAATGAAATCCGGCTCGATCTTGTGCTTACACTCGGGACACACTGGCCTTTCCACAGTGATGTCCTGCAACAAGGCTTCCTCCTCCAAAGTCCTGGCGTAGGCCTCCGACAAGGTCTCCTGTGGCCGAAGGATGATGTAGATAAGTAAGCCCAACGGGCCAAAGATTAAGACCACCAAGGAGGCAAGCAGTTGAGCAAAGATGTCCCTGGACCTTAAGCGCATGTCACGGAAGGTCCAGATCACTAAGCTTACCCAGAAAGCCACGGTGAAAGCGCTAATGAAGGCGACGATAGCCAACAAGGCTATCCCAATTTCCTCAAGTTGTGGCATATTGAACCAACTCCTTTACCGTATGTTGATGGTGAACAGACCCAAACATTATACCACTTTCTTCGTTTTTTGTCACTTGGCAACTTTGTTTTGGGTTGCCCGCTTCAGGTAAACCAACAGGATTGAGATGTCGGTTGGATTGACGCCTGATAATCGGGAGGCCTGACCGACGGTAGCTGGGCGGAACTTTTCCAGTTTTTCTCGGGCCTCATTACGCAAACCGACTGGTATCTCGTAGTCAAAATCATCCGGGATCGGGTGCTCCTCCAAGCGCTTCGCCCGCTCAACCTCCCGCCGCTGCTTCTCGATGTAGCCGGCATACTTGGCTTCAGTGGTTACCTGCTCAATAACCTCGGAAGGCAATGGCTGATGACTGGGAACAAGGGTTTCGATCAACTCATAAGTTGTCTCCGGACGGCGTAGGAATTGCAAGGCATTGACACCATCGTCCAGAGCATCGAAGCCACGCGCTGTCAGTTTACTGTTGATTTCCTCCGAGGGCGCCAACCACGTCTTTGTAAGCCGCTCCAGTTCACCCTGTATGGCCTCCCTTTTTTTCTCCACTGCTTCCCATCTTTTCCTCGGTAGCAACCCAACTTCGTAGCCAATGGGCGAGAGGCGCAGGTCGGCGTTGTCCTGACGCAGTAGCAACCGATACTCGGCACGAGAGGTCATAATACGATATGGTTCAGTGATATCCTTGGTCACCAAATCATCAATGAGAACGCCGATGTAGGCTTGGTCGCGCCTTAGAATGATGGGTTCCTTGCCCTGTACTTTGCAGGCAGCGTTAATGCCGGCCATTATCCCCTGCGCGGCAGCCTCTTCATAGCCTGAAGTGCCGTTGACCTGCCCGGCGTTAAACAGTCCTTCAACCCGTTTTGTCTCTAGTGAGGCCTTGATCTGATCAGGGTACACGAAGTCATATTCGACGGCATAACCCGCTCGTACGATCTCAACCTCCCGTAGAGCAGGGATGCTGTGCAGCATGGCAAGTTGCACATCGTAGGGCATGGCGGTGTACAACCCTTGCACATAGACTTCCGTAGTACGCCATCCTTCCGGCTCCAGGAAAAACTGGTGGGAGCTCTTATGAGCGAATCGCACAATCTTCTCCTCGAAAGAAGGGCAATAGCGCGGCCCTACCCCCACGATGAAGCCAGCGGCAATGGGCGAGCGGTGGAGGTTTTCGCGCACGATTTGGTGGGTCTTCTCGTTGGTGTAGACCAGGTAGCACGGTATTTGGAGTCGCCAATCGGTTCGGTGAGGGATTGGGTAGATCGGGTTAGGTTCCGAATCTTGGAACGCAAAAGTTG
This sequence comes from uncultured Anaerolineae bacterium, assembly GCA_964525665.1. GTDB lineage: Bacteria > Chloroflexota > Anaerolineae > VGOG01 > VGOG01 > CAYMKL01. Next base: position 3,147 of record CAZGKH010000442.1, read on the forward strand.
GCTGTCGGAAGCTGAAATACAGCGGGGTCTCACTGCCCAATTGCGGGGTGGTCTGTGAGAAGTCTATGGTGCGGGCATTGACGCGAGGTGGGGTATTAGTCTGAAGGCGGCCCAACATAAATCCCAACTCTCGTAGGGAAGTCGAGAGACCAGTAGCTGGGAACTCACCAGCTCGCCCAGCGGGAAAAGTGATCTCGCCGGTCATGATCCTTGCTCCCAAAAACGTGCCAGTTGTAAGGATCACCGTCTGGCTCCGCCACTCGACGCCAAGGTGAGTGACCACACCTTTGACTTGTGCACCCTCTACTAGAAGTTTCTCAACAAGGCCCTGCTTGAGATCGAGATTTGGAACCCCCTCCAGAGCATTCTTCATAGCCAGAAAATACAGTCTCTTATCAGCTTGAGCACGAGGTGCACGCACTGCCGGCCCTTTTGAAAGATTGAGCATGCGAATCTGGATGAAGGTCTGGTCGAGATTGTGGGCCATCTCTCCACCCAAGGCATCGATCTCTTTCACCAAGTGCCCTTTAGCCGGTCCCCCAACGCCAGGGTTACAAGGCATGGTGGCGATCAGGTCAAGGTTCATCGTCACCAACAACGTCCGGCAGCCCGCTCGAGCTGCTGCTAGAGCCGCCTCGCAGCCAGCGTGCCCTGCCCCAACGACGATCACATCATACATAGACTTCGCTCCTTCTCCAAATCTGTCTAAG
>CAZGKH010000443.1:0-3854 GCA_964525665.1 uncultured Anaerolineae bacterium
CCCGCTCGAAATGCCCTGGGACGATATGCTTCCCAGCAAAAGGTCGATGAGCTGCGGGAAAAGATGGGCCTCAACCGTCCCGTGCTGGTGCGCTATGTCGACTGGATTTCCAATGTCCTGCGCGGGGATTTCGGGGAATCTATCCACTTTCGCCGTCCCGTGCGTGATCTCGTTGCCGTTCGCCTAGGTCGTTCACTGACCCTGGCGGCCCTGGGGTTTGTCTTTATGATACCACTGGGCTTAGCCTTGGGCTGTATCGCCGGTATAACCGAAGGCAAGCTCCTGGATCGCGTTATTTCCATGACCGGCAGCGTCGCTGTGTCCATCCCTCCGTTCGCCGGTGGGATCTTTATGATCGTGATTTTCGCTCTGTGGCTGGATTGGCTTCCCGGCGTGAGCATACCGGACCCCGATGCGAGTTTTCTTGAATTTTCCAAAAAGCTGATCCTGCCCATTTTCACTTTGTCCCTTGACGAGATAGGGTATCTGGCCCGCTTCACTCGAGTCAGCATGGCCCAAGTGCTGGAAAGTGACTATATTCGGACGGCGGTACTAAAAGGCATTCCAAAAAGAAAAGTCGTCTGGCGGCACGCGTTGCGCAACGCGTTGATAGCACCGTTCACAGCCATCATGATGCACGTCAATTGGCTGATCGGCGGAGTCTTAGTGGTCGAGGTGCTGTTCAACTACCCAGGGCTGGGGAGTTTACTCCTTGAGGGCGCTATGCGTAACGATATCATACTGCTTGAGGCAGGAACGCTGGTGCTCACCTTTGTGGCGGTGTCATCCCAGGTTATCGGCGACATTGGTATTTACTTTATGAATCCACGCATTCGATTTGAGTGATCGGTGATTGGACAGGAGCCCCAACCATGAGCGACGGTTCGAATTCATTGTTATCCGAGACATCACCAACATCGGCGACTCACGATCAGGGGGAAAGGGGCCGCCGGGTGCGGCGGGCATCGCCTCCAGGCGCGCGGCTACGCACCACGATCTCTGATCTCGTCCGGTCCAAAGGCGCGACGATCGGCATGGCCATAATCCTTTTCTGGGTCTTTATAGCCATAGCCGCCCCTATCATATCTCCATACTCACCGACCGATATTCAAGGCGCCAGGCTCGAGTCACCCTCGCGGGAACACTGGCTTGGAACGGACCACCTGGGACGGGACGTGCTGAGCCGCTTGTTCTGGGGCACGCGGGTGGTCGTGGCGCTGGCACCGATTTCCGTCCTTTTAGGCATAATGATGGGCGCCCCCCTGGGGCTCATTTCGGGCTACGTCGGCGGTGTTGTTGACACCCTAATTATGCGCGGCACTGACATCCTCATGTCATTCCCAACGCTGCTGATCTACATCTTGATCATCACCAGCATCGGCCCTTCGGCGCTTATCGTCGTCCTCTCTGTGGCGATCGGGAACATCCCCACCGTCACCCGTATCGTGCGCAGTCTCGCGCTGGACGAACGCACGAAGGATTATGTGAACGCAGCCCGGCTACGTGGAGAGCGACGGCGCTATATTCTGCTGCGGGAAATCCTGCCCAATGTGTCCGGGCCGATCATCGTTGATGCCACCATCCGGGTCGGGTACGCGATCATGGCCATCGGCTCGCTAGGCTTCCTCGGTTTGGGTATACCGCCACCGACGCCGGACTGGGGAGGGATGATCAACGAGGGACGACCATGGATCTTTATGATGCCCTGGGTGGTTTTGACGCCGGCGGCGGCTTTGAGTTCGGTCGTTATTGCGCTCAATCTGTTGGCTGATGGGATCAGGGAAATTGCGCAACAGCGCTAGGCCCCTGTGTGCTTGATATTATCAGTAGATGAGAAAACTTGCTGGAGTGCGGACGCAAGTCCGCCTTTATGAGGCCTGAAGCAGACTTGCGTCTGCACTCCAGCTCCCAAATTCTCAAGTACTGATTATGCTTCTCGGGCCGTACGACGCCTAACTGCGCTGCGCGGTTATTCTGTTTCGAAATCTCTCACAGCGAAAATAGAATGGGTGTGTTCAAAACGGGTTGTAGGGGCGAGGTTGTCTCGCCCATTGGGCTGGGAAATCCTGCCCCTACGAAGCGTTTCCCAACTCATTTTGAACACACCCAAGTAAGATAAGGAGAATATTCCTATGACAAAAGAGAAAAAGTTTGGCCTGGACACGGCTGCCTTGCACGCCGGCTATAGTCCGATCCCGATGGACATGACGCCTTTTAGGTCGTTCGTGCCTCCTATAATCCAGAGTGCCGTATATCCCCTCAGCGACGTCGATCACTACACCCGGATCGTCAATGGGTTGGAGCCCGGCTACGATTACGGTCGTAACAGCAATCCCACCGTTGATGTCCTGCAGAAGCGGTTGGCCGCCTTGGAAGGCGGAGAGGCGGCGCTTGCCACACCGTCGGGTATGCACGCTTGCTTCGTGGTGATGCGTCATCTGACCAAGGTCGGAGACGAGTTTATCACCAGCCACAGGATCTTTGGCGAGGCCTACGAGCTGTTCTTCCGCAAGGCCCCTGATTGGACGGATGTCACGCCGCGCCTCGTCCAGAACCCAGAGGACCTCGGTGAGTGGGAACGATTGATCACGCCAAAGACGCGCTTCTTGTGGGTTGAGACGCCTGGCAATCCAACGCTTTTCATAACCGACATCGCCGCCCTGGCCGAGCTTGCCCACGCTCACGGCCTGCCGTTGATCGTTGACAACACCCTTGCGACCCCAATACTTCAACATCCTCTTGAGCTGGGCGCCGACATCGTGGTTCACTCCCTGACCAAGTTTATGATCGGGAATGGAACCATTGTGGGTGGGTCAGTGGTCGGAAGAAAGGAGTTGATCAGGAAAATGGTCAGTACGATCGCGGCTGTCGGGTCGATAATGTCTCCCTTTGATGCCTGGTTGGCGCTTTTGAGCCTCGAAACGCTACCGATCAGAATGGCCAGACATTCGTCAAACGCGGAGCAGGTAGCAGCTTTCCTCGCTCAGCACTCCAAGATCAAAGGCGTCAACTATCCCACCTCTCCAGATTATCCCCAGCGTGAACTGGCCAAGCGACAGATGCCGGACGGCTTTGGCGGGCTAATGTCGTTCGTGGTGGAGGGTGGGATTGAGGGGGCGAAGAAGGTAATAGAGGCCTTCCAATTGATTTCCATCGTCCCCAGCTTTGGGACAAGCCGCACCATTGTTACACACCCCGCCACACACACCCACTGCAACATGAAACGCGAGGAGCGGGATGCAGTCGGCATATTTGACGGCCTGATTCGGCTGTCGGTCGGGCTCGAGGGCCCGGAAGATATCCTTGCCGACCTGGAACAGGCACTCGACACGCTCTAGAGACTATTAAAAAACCGGCTCGGAGGCCCGTCCTCGGGCCGGTTGACGCCCCCGGGGACGGGTGCTAGAGCGTTTTTCAATACTTTCTCTAGCGAAGCGCCAGCATTTGGCCCATCCAGGTCAGTATCTAATCGCCTGCAATAAGCGAGAAAGGAAATCCAAAGATGAAATACCCTCAAACTAACGTCACGACAATCACTGGACCTTACTACCGTGGAATGTCGGATGACCAGTGCCGCATCCTCCATCGTGCCAGTCTGGATGTGCTCGAACGCACTGGTGTCTTTGTAAATTACCAACCGGCTCTCGACCTTCTGAAAAAAGCTGGCTGCCTGGTGCAAGATAACCATGTGCGTTTTCCATCCCATCTCGTAGAGTGGGCGTTGCGCACTGCTCCCAGCCGCATCATGCTATACAATCGTAATGGGGAGCCGGTAATGCCTCTGGGGGATCGCATATCGACCTACGGCACGGGATCCGACTGCCTGCATATTCTGGATCACCGGACGGGTGAGA
>CAZGKH010000444.1:0-3853 GCA_964525665.1 uncultured Anaerolineae bacterium
TAGGCACTGAATCCGTCTACACAGAACAGCAACGGACGACACAAGGCACAAGCCCGTACGTGTGCGATCAAACGTCGGATCAGATGCTTGTCACGATGAACTCCCACCACGCCGCCCAACCACAAGCGGGTGCTCACCTGAATCGCCATTGCCAACCACAGAATCATGCCCTGCGCCCGCGCTCGGATTTCATCGGCTTGGACTTGGCCCAGATCTCGGGGCTGCTCGACCAAATGCTCATGCACCTCTTGACAGTGCTGCCCAGCCTGCTTTTGCAACCGCTGCACGGTACGCTCATCCCAACCGAAGGCATGCACAATCGCCTGGACTGGACAGCCATAGGACAACAACGTCACCACGATGACGACCGACTCGTGCGGTTTGTGTGTGCGATAAAACGGTGTGCCTTGGGTCTCTGCAAATGTCTTGTCACACACGTGGCAGATGTAGCGCCGATCTTTCTGACTATGCACGCCGATGTTGCCTTTGCCGATTTGCCCCCTTGCCATACACTCAGGATTGGGGCAAAATACACCCTGTGGGTCCATTGGTTCACACTCCTGGCCTGTTTGATTAGTCAGACCAGCTTATGCCAGTGAACCCCGTTTTGTTCAAGTTCAGCCCCCACCACGGTTTAGTGGGGTCCTACCACTGCAGGTAACCCTTCGGTCAATCCCCCAATTCGTTGTGAAGAAAGAGTAACTACTTGGACAATGTTACATCTGTTCTTTCTACTGCCCCAATTACTTCGAGCACGTCGGCGCCGAGTGCCGCAGCGCGCGGGCAGGCGTGGGAATCGCCGACGTGAGCCACGCCGCCCGCTTCGCAGTGACCGGCCCGGGCGCGGCAGCGATGCTCAATCGGATGCTCTGCACCCGCCTGCCGGAGCCGGGGCGGGTGGCCGTGGGCTACGCGCTGTCCAGTTTGGGCACGGTGCGGTCCGAATTCTCCGTGGCGCGTGAGAACGAGACGCGCTTTCTACTCACCTCCGCTGCGGGCGCTGAGCGCTACGATCTCGACCTGTTGCAGAAGGCGAGTCCCGGCGATGGTTCGGTTCACATCGAGAACCTCACCGGGCGCGAGGGAGGGCTGGCTGTTTTCGGGCCGCGCGCCGCTGAGCTGATCGCCCAGGTAGCGCAGGTTCCCAAGTCGGAGCTTGCCGAGATGGATGTCGCATCGGCCACACTGGGCTACGCGCCGGCGCGGATCGTGCGGGCCGGCGTCGGCGGCGAGGAGGGCTGGGAAGTACAGGTCTTGTCCGAATTTCTCAGGCACGTTTTTCTGGAGCTCATGGAAGCGGGCGACTCGTTGGGTGTCCGCCTCGTCGGCGCTAGTGCCTTGAACGTGCTGCGATTGGAGGCGGGCACGCCGGCCTGGGGGGCAGATCTCACCCGCGAGTTCACCGCCTTGGAGTCCGGCCTTGAACCGCTGGTTGATTTTGGCAAGGGCGAATTCCGTGGGCGCGAGGCGCTGCTTCGGCAGCGGCAGGCCGGCCTTCAGCGACGCCTGGTGCGGTTGGAGGTGTCGGGCAACGAAACCTTTGACGCGAGGGGCCAGGAGCCGGTGCGAACCAGGGCAGGAGAAGTCGTCGGGAGGACCACTTCGGGGGGCTTTGGTCACTGCGTCGGCAAGAGCCTGGCCATGGCATACCTGTCCACTTCAGCCATTGATGCTGGGAGCGAGCTGGAGATCAAGCTGATGAACGACTGGTTCCCCGCGCGCATCCTGGGTTTCGATACGACCCGAAGGTCTACAAACGCAGAGCCCCTCTGTCACAAAATCGTATGGAATGACCAGAATCAAGCAAAAGTGCCAGGCACCTGAGCAGTTACGAGTGAGGTAATGGAACTATGCAGGAAAACGCGACAGAATCGTCATCCAGACGGAGACACCCCGGCGAGCACCCCCCCATCTGGCCGGGTATGGTGGGCGGCCGCTACAAACCCCTGACCGACCACGAGGTGGAGCGGGTACACGCGGCTTCTCTGGACTTGCTGGAACAGGTCGGCATGGCCGGTGCTACCGACGCCTGGCGCGAACGGGTCGTCGCCGCCGGTGGCTGGGTCAATGACGCGGGACAGCTCTGCTTTCCACGCAGCCTGGTTGAGGATTGCATCGCCCTGGCCGGGCGAAACTTCACCGTCTGCGGGCGCGATCCGAAGCACGATCTCGACGTGTCCGATGCGCGGGTTCACTTTGGCGGCGGCAGCGCGACGATCAAGATCCTCGACGCCCACACCAATCGGTTCCGCGAGACGCAACTGGTTGACCTCTACGACATCTCGCGCCTGGAGGACGCCCTCGACACCATGCACTTTGTAATCCGCGCCTGCATCGCGCGGGACCTGGAGCAGGCCGAGCTGCTCGACATAAACACGGCCTACGCCATCATGTCAGCTACCTCGAAACACATGCTAACCAGCTTCTTCGAGGCGGAGCATCTGGAGATGGCCGTGGCTATGTTCGATCTCTCGCTGGGTGGCGATGGCACGGGCGCTAAATGGCGCGCCCGTCCCTTTGCCGAGGCCATCGTCACCTTTGTCGTGCCGCCGCTGCGCTTTACCACGAACGCCTGCCGTGTCCTCGACGCGGCGGCGCGCAACGACATGGCGGCGATCCTCTGCTCAGCCGGGCAGGCTGGAGCAACCTCACCAGTGGCGCTGGCCGGTGCCCTCACCCAGGGCAATGCCGAAGTGCTGGCCGCGCTGACCGCCATGAACCTGCTCAAACCCGGCCTTCCGCTCTTCATGGGCAACTGGCCGTTCGTGGCAGACCTGCGGAGCGGCGCTTTCGCCGGCGGCAGCGGGGAGATGGCGCTGCTGGCCGCTGCATCGGCCCAGATGGCGCGTTTCTATGACATCCCGTCAGCCATCGGATCAGGCATGTCCAGTTCCAAGCAGCCGGACCTGCAGTCGGGGTGGGAGAAGGGTTATCTGACCGCCCTGCCAGCCCTGGCCGGCGGGAATCTGATCGCGGAAACGACCGGCATCCTGGCCGACATCATAGCCTGTTCCCAGGAAGCCTTTGTTCTCGACAGCGACCTGATTTCCGGGGTACAGCGGGCGGTGCGCGGGATCGAGGTCAACGACGAAAGCCTGTCGGTCGAGGACATCAAAGAAGTGGTCGCCGGGCCGGGCCATTTCCTGGGGCAGGATTCTACGCTGCGCTTGATGAGGAGCGAATATGTTTACCCCAAACTCGCCGACCGTCAGACTATCGAGGACTGGGAGAAAAGCGGGCGCGTGGATATCCGGGCGCGCGGCCTCGCCGCGCTGACGCAGATCATGAAGGAGCACTATCCGCAATACGTCGAACCGGCCCACGATGCACGCATCCGCGAGCGGTTCGATATCCGCCTTCGACCGGAGGATATGCAACCCGGCAACGGGCGATGGTGAGGCAACATTCAGGCCTTGGTCATTGTTTCGGCTGGATGTAGGGCGAGTTGCCAACTTGCTCAGGCGCAATTTGTCAAATTGCGCTACGTATGCAATTGTAGATGTCACACGCAGGAGGAAACATGATCGGTGGTACATATGGCAAGATTCTGCACGTTGTCAACCAGGGCTGGATGCTCGATCGGGTCAACGCGGTGATGGAAGACAAGATCAGCCCGCTGCCGCCGGACGAGTTGAGCTAGGAGGCAGCGAATGGGTAGCGACGTATTGGTCTAGATAGAGCAGTTTGAGGGCCAGCCTGCCTCTGCGTCCTGGGAGGCGATGGGCGCGTCGCTTGGCGGACGAGAGCGGTGGCCAGGTGACGGCCTGCCTCTTCGGGGGTGATGGGCTGGCAGGAGTTGGCCAACAGGCCCTGGCGTTTGGGGCAGACGAGGTTCTCCTGGCTGAGGATGCCA
>CAZGKH010000445.1:0-3834 GCA_964525665.1 uncultured Anaerolineae bacterium
AACAGCAGCACAAGCACCAGCAGCCCATCAATGGTGTTGTTGCGCTCCGTCGAGACCGTCACGGGTGTAATGGCCAGCACCAGGGCCGCCAGAAGCCCCGCCCATGCGCCAAACTGGCGCTTCACCATCGAGTACAGCAGGGGAATGGACAACACCCCAGCCAGCGCCTGGGGCAGCGCCAGCGCGAACCCGTTCACGCCCAGGAAATAGGCCGACACCGCCTGAATCCAAAAACCCAACGGCGGCTTGTCCACGGTTACTGAACCGCCCGGCTCAAACGAGGCGAAGAAGAAGTTGTGCCACGAGGTCAACATGCTTTGCACCGTCGCGGCATAATAGGTGTTGCCGATGCTGTACGCGCCCAGCTCATAGAACCGCAAGAACGCCCCCAGCAGGACAATCGCCCCCAGCCCCATGGCGACAGCTACTTGTCGCTTGCTGACCCCAGACAGCCTCTCAGCCTGGGCTTGTGTTCCCTCAACCATGCCGTCATTTAGCATACGAGTCGTTCGTGCGGTCACAGGCGTCCTCCTGAGATCATTTCTTACACCACTAGCATACCACAAGGATGTTTAGATTTTGTTAAGAAGTGCTTGGGATTTGGTAAAATCTTGTCTTTTCTTTGTCCGCCCCATAGCAAAAGCGGGAGGCGATTCAGACCTCCCGCTTTGGTTCTAGACAATTATTCAGTTACTGCTCACCAACGAGCAGGCGACAACTTGTGGGACACGTCCAGCGAGCGGTTAGCTGCCCGCCAACAGCATTGTCATGTAATCGTAATCCGGACCGCGTTCCTGGAAGAGGATGTGCTTCTCAGCAAATCGCTCCCTGTCCCACGTACCGTCGTCGTATCGTTGACACAAATCATCATAGGGCGTGGCAGAGATGATGTACGAATCCAACTCAATGTCTCTTCGGCTGCTTCTCGCCCCGATCTCCTTTGCCAGCGCCGGCAACCGTTCATGCAGCCGCGCTTTGTCGTCGTGGATGTAGGCTTTGGCTTGGAGCATGCCGTGCGGCTCCACAAAGAGGATGCGCTGGCGTCCCCTGTCCATCACCCACAGGATAAAGTCCGGGTAGAAGTTCCGCTCCTCGAAAAAGCCGACGCCCCGGCCGCGACTGAGGTTGCGCAGGAGGAACACTTCTTTGTCCGCCAGCGATCTGTCCTTCTGGGCGTTCCAGTAGTCCTTGAGTTCGCGCACAAATTGCGCCTCGCTGGGCTTTAACCCCGGCGGGATCATCTGCACCTTGTCCGCCTGCTCTACCAGCAATGGCTGGTACAGGTGACGGTCAAAATGGATACGCCGCAGTTCCTGGCTCTCCTGCTGGTATAAACGGTCGGCCTCCTCCACCAATTTCTGAATAGCAGCAACCAGTTCTTTCTCGGACCGCCGTACTTTGACAACGTAGGCCGCCGTCGCTTTCTCGCGCACCAACCCGCGATTGAAGTCCAGATTGGGGTCGCTTGCGTCCAGCGGCCGGTAAATCATCGCCTGCGACTCCCACGCTTCCCGCCTCCGCCGGTAGAACCTATCCACGTACTTGCGCAGGATGGCCGTCACTGCTTCTTGAAGCAAGGTTCGCCCGGCAAACGTTTCCGGCCTGACCACCGCCTCGTCGGCGATGAGGGTGCAGGGAACGCTTTCGATGATCCGGCGCGGCGTGTCGGGACGAATCACCAGGTTGGTCAGCCCTCTGCGCTCCTTGTAGGCCAGCAGGTCGAGATAAGCCCGCTCCCAGTCCACCCACGCCAGGCTCTCCGATGGGATCTCTTGAGCGTGACCAGCCCGCACCTGTGCGGTATGGATGCCCAACGCCGTGCTTTCCATCGTGTGCACCCGGACCGACATGTCCACCTGCAGGCGGATGTTCGGGTCGGGCTCCAGTAGGAGGTCGGTTTCCGCCGCGAAGTCGCGTCCCTCCGGCGTCCGCGGCACCACCAGGCCCTTGTTCAGGGCCTGCTTGTTGGCCCAGATGAACAACGGCAACTCGATTACGGGTTCGATCTCCACCCCCTCCCGTTCCAGGTAGTCACGGAACTGAGCCATGTAGTTGGCGCGCACGGCAAAGATGTTCAACCTCTCCAAGAGCGATACGTGTTCCGGATGGTCACCATCCAGCGCCGCGCTGCGCTTGAGGGTAAAGCCCTTGCCGCGCAGACGCACGCCACGCCCAAAGAGCTGGATGATCTGCGAGCCTTCCTGGCGACCGATGTTCAGCAGGCCCATGTTGGAGACGCGCCAAGAATTCCAGCCTTCCATAAACTTCTTAGCGCCGATAAGGATGTGGATGTTGGAATCAAGGCGGTTGATGGCCTCGAACAGGGAGCCGGAGAGGGCGTCTTTCTCCAGCGTGATCCCTGCCGCGTCCGCTTCGACCAGCTTCTTGAAGGCGGAGGTGTCGCCGATGTAGATAAGGCCGAAATAGTCGTCGGCGCCGGCGGCCTTGAGGCCCAGCTCGCCGGCGCTGCCGCGGATGTCGCACAGGTGTAGGCCGCCACTTGCGGGAGCGTGAAAGGTCCTGTGAAGAATGTCCTCGTATACCTGCTGGGGCGAGAGACCGGTTTCGCGCAGGTGCTTGAACCGGCCGGCAAACACATCTTGCCCATCCGTGGCCAAGCCGCTCTTGCCCTTCAAAAGTCTTTCGATGGTTTTGACTGCCCAGCGGCGGTCCTGCAACACGTGATGCAGGAAGCGCACCACGGTCAACACGTCGCTCCGTTTCTGCCCCTGCCGGGTGTAGACGGCGTTGACTGTGCTGCCCACAAAGACCCAGAGGGGCCTTTCCAGGTTGTAAGGCCGCAGGGCGTCGGTTTGCTCTTCAAAGACGCGCTGCTGTTCGTAGAAGGAAAGCAGGTTGCCCAGGAGCAGCGTCTCGGTCTGGTCCGCCCGGCTTTCCTCCCTCAGATTGAGGATGCGAAAGTCCTTGCCGTAACCGTCGCCGTAAAAGTAGCGGTAGGAATAGTCAAAGAGGATGGCCTTGCCGTATTCGGCGGTGAGCGGATCGTTGCGAGCCGCACTCAGAGCTTGGCCGAAGGTGGCGCTGTATTCAAAGGTGAACCCGGTCGCGCCCAGCGCGTCGCGATAGCCGCGCCAGACCTCGCCGCCGGAGCCCTTGTGGCCTTCGTCCACGAAGATCAGGTTGCGGCCCTCAAAAGCCTCCACCGGCACGCTCACCCCGCCGCCGCGCTTTTGCTCCACCAGTTTGGTGATCTCGATGACTTGCACCACGTCCTTTCCGCCCGTCCACAGCGTGCTGTGGTTCAGGTCGAAGCGCCGGGCGGGGATGCCGGAGGCAGCCAGTTCGGTCAGATGCTGTTCGCTGAGGCCCTCGTTGGGGGTGATGAGCAGGATGTTGTCCAGGGGTTCGGTGTTGTAGTGGCGGAACTGGTGGTAATTCAGGTGAAAGATGAGCGTCTTGCCGCTGCCGGTGGCCATCCAGTAGGCCAGTTTGGTCAGGTCGTCTGCGATGAAAGGTTCGTCCTGCGGTTCGCCGGTCAGTTTGGCCGCATTGCGCTTCTTTACAAAATCATTCAGGTCGGCCAGCATTTGCCGGCGTGCGTTGAAGTAATAGTCGAGGAAGATCTCGGTGTACAGCGCGGCCAGGTACTGGAAGTAGCGCAGGGTGATGGGTTCCGGCCGATGGCGGTTGATGGCCGCCAGATGCACGCGGACGTTGTCGTCGTAGCGGGCCAAGTCGTCGGCGGGGATCTTGACCTGGCTGCCGCGCCCGATCAAGTGATGGTAGAGGAAACTGCGACCCGTGGCGTCGAAGCCTTCGTCGGTGTTTTTGGTATCCTCCAGCAGGTCGCGGTTGCGCTTGTAGCCCAGCAGG
>CAZGKH010000446.1:0-3812 GCA_964525665.1 uncultured Anaerolineae bacterium
GTACGTGGCGACGTGGATTCTGCCGACGAGTTCTTGAGATTTGAGGTGGGCAGTTATTGGACGCTCAAAGTCAACGCGTTCGGGGGTGTAACTGACGCTGAACCAGCTAGATAGCAATTGGCGAGAGGACAACGTTATGATAAAGCGATTGCCTGTGCCCCTTCAGGTGGTAGTGCAGGCGCTATCCGACTGGTGGGATGACTGGATCAACATGGCATTGATCAGCCTGCTTTGGCTGCTGTCTTGGATAACCATCGTGCTTGGACCGCCAGCCACCTTCGGTTTCTACTACGTCACCAACCAGTTAGCCCGCGGGCGGAGCCTGGGCGTGAGAGGATTCCTGGAGGGCGGACGACGCTATCTCCGCCAGAGTTGGCTGTGGATGCTGCTCAACCTGGTGGTGGCCGTGGTGTCAGTGGTCAACATCTGGTTCTATGGGCAGTTGGATGCGAACTGGGCCGCGATCGTGCAGGTATTTCCCCTGTTCCTGGGCCTGACCTGGCTGGTCGTCCAGTTCTATGCCTTGCCCTATCTAATGGAGCAGAAAGAGGAATCTTTGAAGCTGGCGCTGCGCAACGGACTGTTCACCCTGCTGGCCGCCCCCGGCTACACGGCGGTGGTGGCTGGCCTGGCTGCCCTGATCGTTGTGCTCAGTGTTTGGCTAGTCGCGCCGGTGTTCCTGGGCGTCCCGTGCCTGATCGCTGCCTTGGGCAACCGCGCCGTGCGGGAGCGGCTAGAGACTTACCGCGCACGGGAGCGAGAAGGAGCTCTGGGAGAGAGGGATAAACACGATGACCGATCGGAAACTGAAAGGAGTATCTGAATGAAACTGCAGCGCCATCCCGATAACCCCATCCTCAAGCCCAACCCATTCAACGAGTGGGAATCGCTCAACGTGTTCAACTGCGGGGTCGTTCACCACAACGGCCTGTTTCACCTGTTCTACCGCGCCCAGGGGTTGGACTACGTCAGCCGCATCGGCTACGCTGTCAGCGCCGACGGCGTCCACTTCAACCGCTTGCAGCAGCCCGTTCTCTCTCCGCTGGACGAGTGGGAGACGCGCGGCGTCGAGGACCCCCGCATCACCTACCTGGCCGACGAGGGGCGCTTCATCATGGCCTACACTGCCTACTCTCCCCTGGGGATCACGCCGATGTTTGCCGAGAGTACTAACCTCATCACCTGGGAGAGGATAGGCTCGCTGATGAAGGGTGAGGACAACAAGGACCATGCCCTGTTTCCCCGCCAGATCGGGGGGCGGTACATATCTTTCCACCGACAGCCGCCTTCGATATGGATCGCCTACAGCGACGACCTCAGGGGGTGGGGCGATTTCAGAGTGGTGATGGAGCCGCGGACGGGGAGCTGGGACTGCAAGCGAGTGGGTGCGGGAGGCGTGCCCATCGAGACCGAGCACGGCTGGTTGATCGTCTACCACGCCTACAACGACGACCGCATCTATCGTCTGGGCGCGGCCCTCCTCGATCTCGATGACCCAACCCGAGTGATCCATCGTCCAAAGGAGCCTATCCTGTGGCCCGAAGAGCTGTGGGAGCTGCGCGGCGACGTGCCCAACGTGGTCTTCTCCTGCGCCAACCCAGTGGTGGACGGCACGGTCTATGTCTACTATGGCGGCGGTGATCACGTGATTGGGCTGGCCACCTGTCAGTTGGAGGAATTGGTGCAGTTCGTGCTCCATGCCAAATGAGGCGTGGCAAACACCTGCTGCCTGTTCAGTCCCCGGACGCCCCCAAACTCTATATTCCCCCCGTCCGGCCCGAGCTGGTGTCACGCCAGCGCCTGATCGAGCGGTTGAACGCGGGACTTCGCTGCAAACTGACGCTCATCTCCGCCTGACGCGCTTCTGGGCCTACGACGCCAGTCGCCATCTAACACGCCGCCTTCAATGTGGTCCAGGATGAGGACTGTATTGGAGCTGGCATACCAGTTGGTGGCTCGAAAAGTGGGGCTGGCTGGCGGTTTCTCCGGGTCGGCGGCGTGCATGTAGAACTCGATGACGTCGTAGCCGCTGAGGTTGCGGCGCGGATAGCCGCCGCAGTATAGCAAGAGGGGCGGGCCATGCCAGAGGTCGGCGATGAGCCTCAGGCTGTGGTTGCCGCTGTCGGCCGCCCCCTCCGGTTCGACCGCCTATCCCTCCGCGGCCGGGTCGTATTCCCACACGTCTCGGAGAAACGGCTGCTGAGGATAGGCCGTCGCCGATCCACCGATGATGTAGAACTTGCCGTTCACGACGGCCGCGGCGTGGCCCAGTCTTTCGAAGGGCATGTCGTCCAGCGTTGCCCAGGTGTCTGTCGCCGGGTCGTACTCGTATACCGAGGCAAAACCGCCCCCCCCTCCACCCACGTCGTATCATAGAGCAAGCCCCCAAATACATAGATCCGTCCATTCACCACAACGGTTGGTGCAGTTCTGCTGGATGGCCTATTCGCCTTTGTGGCCCAGGTGTCCGTCGCCGGATCGTATTCCTCCACAGCCGAAATAGTCGTTCCCCCGCGTCTTTGGAACCCGCCCAGGGCATAGATCTTCCCATTCACCACGCTGGTGGATAGCAACCATCGTGCAGTCGGCATATCGGCTTTGGCTGTCCAGGTATCGGTGGCTGGGTCATATTCTTGCACGGTTGACATGGCTCCTCGACCCAGCTTATTCCCGATGACATAGATCTTGCCATTCACCACGCTGGCGGACGAGCCATCGAGGGAGAGAGGCGCATCGGCTCTGGTTGTCCAGGTGTCCGTCGCCGGATCGTACTCCTCAACGGTGGCAAGAGATGTTTCCTTCAACATGCTGGTAGAGCCGCCGATCGCATAGATTTTTCCGTTCACCACGGCGGTGCTCAGGAGATATCTTCCGGTCGGCAGGTCGGCTTTCTGTGTCCAGGTGTCCGTTGCCGGGTCATACTCCTGTACCTTCGTCTTGCCTCCAATACCGCCAATAACATATATCTTCCCATCTACCACCACACTGGCGGATAGCAACCATCGTGCAGTCGGCATATCGGCCGTTTGAGTCCATCCCAGCGGGAGAGGCACCGGCGTTTCCGTAGGCACTAAGGTGGGCTCCGGCGTTTCCGTCGGGGGGACAGGTGTATCGGTTGGTGGAATTGGTGTACTGGCTGGCGGCACTAGCGTGTCCGTTGGTTCTGGGGTGGATGTCTCTGGCGCAGCTGTCGCGCAGCCGGTTAAGAGAGCGAGCACAAGGTATCCAATCAAAAATCGTTTCCATAATGAACATGTCTTCATCTGATTCTACCTCCCTCGTTTTTGATGGGAACTGGCTTTGGGACACTTCCTTCGCGGAGCATCCCCCATTAACTCAGCAGAATTCGATAGATCACCTCCTCTCCAGGAATCCCCTCACCTGGGGCAGCGCCAAACTTATGCTGAAGGCGCGTTGTAGTTGTGGCAATCAATGGCCATCTTCCAGGAACCATCAACCTGCTTTGCCAAAATGGTCAAGAACTTGCCACTGACCTCGATCGTGTCTCCCCCTGCCTTGGGCGCCATCTCGAATGTATACGTGCCGTGAGAATATGCCCGATCACCCAGTATCCGAACCTCCTCAGTGTGGATGATCATGTTGCTGGTGTCGAAAAGATCGAACACGGGCTGCATTTCCTTCCGAATCTCCTCTTTTCCAACGCGGCGCGGAACGCCCGGTGGCATCTGTATTCCATCATTGATCCACAAAGCAATCCAACGCGCCATATCGCCGTCATTTGCAGCGGCAGCATATTCATTCCACAGTTTGTATACTTGAGCCACATCTGAAACCATGTTCCTTTTCATACT
>CAZGKH010000447.1:0-3785 GCA_964525665.1 uncultured Anaerolineae bacterium
GGTGGAGTTATCATTTCGACGAAGTATACAGCGTGGAGATACTTGAGCCACGAGGACTCTATACAGTGTTAGCTGCCGATTGGTTTGCCCGTTTCAGCAACAAGATGTTCGAGTTATTGGGGCGCAAAATGACGTGGGGAGACGCAGTGCTTCTGAAGACGGCGGAGGATCACGGGGTAGAAGCCATCATCACCTGGAACAAGAAGCACTTTGAGTGTCGAGCAACGATAGAGACGCTGACGCCAGAGGAGTATCTGACGACCAAGGCCAGTGGTAGATGACAGGAGATTAGCCACGAACCCTTCACTTCGACAAGCCCTTCGTCATGCTCAGGGGGGACCTCAGTACAGGCGACAGGCCCTTCGTCATGCTCAGGGGGGACCTCAGGACAGGTTTCACGAATTAACACGAACATTCTCGCCACGAATTTCATGAATTACCATGAATTAAAATAAAAAAGTAAAAATTAGTGAGAATTCGTGCAATTCGTGGCAAAGAAGAAAACTTAGTGAAAATTCGTGTAATTCGTGGCAAAAAACAAAGGAGCATTTCGTGGCCGAAATCATCTTCAAAGAACTCTCCTACGCCATCATCGGCGCCGCCATGGAAGTCCACCGCATCCTTGGCCCAGGCTTCCTGGAAGCGGTGTATCAGAAAGCCCTGGCCCACGAGCTAACCCTGCGCGGCATTCACTTCGAGCAGTTCAAGAAGCTGCCAGTCTACTACAAAGGCATCCTGGTAGGCGACTACGAAGCCGACTTCGTCATCGAAGGCAAGATCGTCCTAGAGATCAAGGCCATCTCGAAACTACACCCCAAGCACGAAGCCCAGGCCATCAACTACCTGACGGCCACCGGCTTCCGCCTGGCCATCCTGCTGAACTTCGGTCCCAGTTCCCTCGAACACCAGCGGCTGGTGAAGTAAGATTTCTGCCACTAATTTCACGAATTAACACGAAAAGAAAAAAATCAGTGAGAATTCGTGCAATTTGTGGCAAAGAGAGAAATTAGTGAAAATTAGTGCAATTCGTGGCAAGAAGGTATAGGTGCAATTCGTGGCCATGAAAATCATCCACGTGGTCGGCGCCCGCCCCAATTTCATGAAGACCGCCCCCATCATGCGGGAGATGGCGGCCGAAGACGGGAGGAGGACTTCCCGCGCTAGGCACCCGCAGGAGTTCGAGCAACTCCTGGTGCACACCGGCCAGCACTACGGCAACGGGACGTTGCTACACAACATGTCGAAGGCGTCCTTTTCGAGGACCTGGAGCTGCCCCAACCCGACATCTACCTGGGGGTGGGCTCTGGCAGCCACGCGAAGTATATGGCCAGGGTGATGCTGACTTTCGAGCCGGTGCTAGAGTAAGCGGCGGAGCGGAGGGGCAGAGGAGCAGGTTGTAACCAATGGCATTGCCTGAATTCAACCTGGTGACGCAGGCTTATTTCGGCGCCAGTGTGTTTTGGATACGCAGAATTGGCGCATTGGGCGGCGAAGATGCCGTAATCGCTGACTGGCAGGTTAAGCGTGACGGGACGCGCCGTGGCGTGGTGGAGGTGATTCTATGATTCGGAATGATCAAGAGTTGCAGGTGACACTGAGGCGCATTGCACGTTTTCGAGAGATAGTCGCGCACTTGCGCCGTGTAGAGACCAATCCCGCCAACTACCATCTCTCGGCATCGGGCTTTCTGGCCGAGATAGACCGGATGCATCTCGAAATTCGAGAATACCTGGCGTTGCATCCAGCAGAGATGGAACGAGAGACAGTATCGGTTGTCTCCCATACCGCGGCTACATCCCGTCAGGGTTGAAGGTTGATGTGGGGAACCGCGGAGACTGGATGCATAATCGTATTCATTTAACACAGATTGGAACGATGGAGACATGGCGGAACAAGAATTTCTGTACAAGGATCTGACGTACGGCATTATCGGGGCAGCCATGGAGGTGCATCGCATCCTTGGACCAGGTTTTCTGGAGTCCGTGTATGAAGAGGCCCTTGCCCACGAATTCGATCTACGTGGCATCCCCTCCCAGCGCCAGGCCAAACTGGCTGTCCGCTATAAGGACATCGTCGCCGGCGAGTTCCGCGCCGACTTTCTGGTGGATGGCAAGGTCGTCGTTGAATTGAAAGCCATCAAGGCCTTGACCGAGGGTGACGAAGCGCAACTGCTGAACTACCTCAAAGGCACCGGTTACCGCGTCGGTCTACTCCTGAACTTCGGAGCAGGCTCTCTTGAGTACAAGCGCCGCATCGTCTAATCTGTGGTACAGATTGGACGGATTTCACAGATTGGGGACTAATCCGTGAAATCTGTGAAAT
This sequence comes from uncultured Anaerolineae bacterium, assembly GCA_964525665.1. Lineage (GTDB taxonomy): Bacteria > Chloroflexota > Anaerolineae > VGOG01 > VGOG01 > CAYMKL01. The sequence goes on from CAZGKH010000447.1 coordinate 2,323, forward strand.
CTGTGGTTTGCGATGAGCGGGTGACCGTGGCCGAGTTGGTGCGGACGGTGATCGAGGTGTCGGGCAAGCGGATCAAGGTGAAGTACGTGCCAGGGCCGGTGGGGGTGCACGCCCGCAACTTTAGCAAGGCGCGCGTCAAGTCGCTGGGCTGGGAGGCGAAGGTTTCGCTCAAGGAAGGAATCGCGCAGACGTATCCTTGGATCGAAGCGCAGGTGAGCGACCACAGATTGCACAGATTATAGAGATAGCACAGATTTGGGAGATGAATCTGTGTCATCTACGGAGTGTGTGGTCAAAGGAGTGCTGAGTTGACACAGGAGGAGTTCGAGCAGCTCATTGGCCAGCGGGAAGGGGAAACGCTGGAGTTTAAACGGGAGATGCCCTCTTCTTCTGATCTGGCCAAACTGGTCACGGCCTTCTATAACACTCGCGGAGGCACTATCGTTTTTGGCGTGGAGGATGGGACTCGGCAACTGGTGGGAGTCCCGAACCCCCAAGGGATTGAAGAGGGAGTCGTCAATATCCTGCGGGCGCGCTGTTCCCTGGACGTGATGCCAACCATCGAGTTCGTCACCTATCAGGGCATAGAGTTCGTGGTGGTGAAGTGCCCCCAGGGAACTCGCAAGCCTTATTTGGTGAGCGGGGAGACGCATCCCTACGTGCGGGTAGGGTCCAGCAATCGCGAAGCCCAGGACGAGGAGATCCGGCGGCTGTACATCGAGGGGAGCGAGGGTGGCTTCGAAGCACTGCCCTGTCGAGGTGCGGGCCTGGCGGACCTATCGGAACGGTTGATTGCGGATTACGTCCGGCGGCGGGAGGAGACGAGCGGCCAGCCCCTGGGCCTGTCATCCGAGGAGATGCTCCGCAGTCTGGGTTGTCTGGCGAACGAGGACGGGCAGTGGATTCCGACCAACGCTGGCGTCGTGCTCTTCGCCGAGGATCCCCAGCGCTTGATCGGGCAGGCTGAAGTAACGTGCGTGCGCTTCAAGGGCAGGGACGTGGTGAGCTATATTGACCGCCGGGATATCCGTGGGCCTCTCTATCAACTGGTGGATGACGCTGAGCAGTTCATCTATCGCCACACCCTGTGACAAGGAGACAAGGGGACAAGGAGACAAGGTGAATGGGCCAAACGATCAAGACACACCGTGACCTTGATGTATACCAGATGGCGTTTGAGGCCGCAATGCAGATCTTTGAGCTGACGAAAAGCTTCCCCAAAGAGGAGACCTACTCTTTGACTGACCAGATTCGTCGCTCGTCACGCTCCGTGTGCTCTAATCTTGCTGAAGCCTGGCGGAAACGGCGCTACGAAGCAGCTTTTGTCAGCAAGTTGAACGACTCAGAAGCCGAGGCAGCAGAGACGCAGGTGTGGTTGGAGTTCTCAGTCAAGTGCAGTTATCTCGATGCAGCAGTTGGGCGTGAACTGTATACCACCTACGACAATATCCTGGGGAAGCTGG
>CAZGKH010000448.1:0-3781 GCA_964525665.1 uncultured Anaerolineae bacterium
CCCGGCTCCCCCCCGCGCCGGACCGCGGGGACCGGGCGACGGTTCAGACGACGGAGGATTACTCCATCGGGCAGGGATGGTTCGCGCACGACGTCGCGGCCAGCCCCATCGATCCCGATCTCGTGATCGCGATCGGCGTCGACATCTACCGCTCGACCACGGGCGGAACCGCGCTCGAGCAGGTCTCCTTCGGCGGCATGCCGATGGGGCGCGTGCCGCAGGAGGGTCCGGACGGGCCGCCGCAGTACACCCATTCCGACAAGCACGACGTCGTCTGGAGCCCGACCGACCCTGACGTGGTCTACTTCGCCACCGACGGGGGCGTCTTCCGGTCGCTCGACGCCGGCCTCACCTTCGAGTCGTGCAACGGGGGCCTGCAGACCACCCAGTTCTACCAGGGATTCTCCACATCCACCCAGGACTTCTCGCATGCCATCGGCGGGCTGCAGGACAACGGCACGATCGTCTACGACGGCGTGACGCAGTGGATCCGCGTGATCGGCGGCGACGGATCGTTCACGGCGATCGACGCGGTCGACGACACCCGGATGTTCGGCTCCTGGCAGGAGTTGAACATTCTCCAGTCGACCGCCCGGGGCGCGGTCTGGTTACACATCCCCGCCCCACGGACGCCCACCAAGTTAGTCGACAGGAAACGGGCCCGCCAGTGGCGGGCCCACACCCGTGAGCTATTCGAGCATTGCTTCGCCACTGGCTACACCGTGACCGAATTCATCAGCCAGGCACAGGATGGGCTGCGGCGCAGCTACTATGTCTTGCAGCGGGACTTCAAGGTGATCTGATGTGCATCGAAGGGCAGAACTACCACCCAGGGTTAACTAACGCGAGCATACATCCCCCGCCAGTCGTTGAGCCGCACTTTGAGCAGTTCTCGTAACATGTTCAAGGTGTCCTTGATGGGACTGATTCTGCTGTTGGCCATATAGTACCAGTTGATTGGCACCTCAACGATGCGGCAACCCCGCTTATGGGCAATGAACAGCACCTCCACGTCGAAGCCCCAGCCGTCAATAGTCTGGTAAGAAAAGAGGTCGTGGGCCACCTCTCGCCGAAAGCACTTGAAGCCACACTGGGTGTCCTGAAAACCCGGCGCGGCCAACAGGCGAACCAGAAAGTTGAACACTCGCCCCATGAGATGGCGATAGGCAGGCTCACCGTAGCGTCTGGCTCCCTCCACCTCTCGCGAGGCAATGGCCACGTCGTAATCCTCCAAAGCAGGCGGGAGGAACTTGGCCACCTCCTCAATGGGCATGGAGAGATCAGCGTCGCAGATGAACAGGTACTCCCCCCGCGCGGCCAACATGCCCAGCTTGACGGCTAGCCCCTTGCCTGCCCGCTCCTCTCGGATCATGGAGACGAAGGGATAGCGTCCCATAAACTCCTCGACCACGCCGGCGGTGTTATCATGGCTGGCGTTCTCGACCACGATCACCTCGGTCTCGTAGTCCTGCTCCTCTAGGAAAGCAACGATCTTGTCCAGGCTTTCAGGCAATCGCTGCTCCTCGTTGTGAGCAGGGATGATGATGGTTAGAAATGGTCGAGCATTTTCTGCGCCAGTTTCTCCTTGGCTGCCGACCGGAATTGGCGAATGGATCATTTCTCAGCCACCTTACGAACAGGCCTCTCTTCCCTCAGGATGAAACGTCGGTAGATGGCGGTGATAATCTCATCAAGAGTGGCGTCACGTAGGCCTAACTGAGGGACATCGTATAGGCCGTAGAAGGGTTTCTTTTGCAGGAGTTCCACAAGAAGCCTCTTGTAGTCTCTAGCTAAGTCACCACCCTCGTTGCTGAAGCCGACAACTTCCCCTGTCCTAAGACCCTTAGTGAGATGAAAGAGGAAATCGTGATCCTCGTCATTGTCGCAGGCCGTGGGTTCCCTGGGATGATCTGTCGCCAACAGATCGAAAGTGTTGCTAAACGAGTCGAACCGAAGATCGAATTTCTTGCCCATTTTTAATCACCTTTTAGGATATCTGGGGTAGAAGGTTGCGATGTACCATCTGCCCTCCTAACTTCGCCTAACGATAACCCTTAGAGAGCATCGTCTTTCTTCGGGAGACTTATAGGTTCTCCTGCTTCCGTAAATCACCTTGTTCGGCTCCTCAGAGATGATTTTGCCGGTTTTAAGGATTCTGGGGGCCAAAGAAAGATGCTCTAAAGCCCATTCTTGGTCTCTTTGAATCCGCCTGAGCATAATGTGATCCACCTCATTCTCACAATAGTGGTACACTTTCCGACCGCCTTGGTCGATCACCGCGTACTCGACTGTCATTAGCCAACCCCGCACCAGGTAGGTATCTCCTTCCTCAGAGCGATCTACACCTTTGGGTGGGGAAGGTAAGGCATAACCTTCGTTTTCTAGGAAAGCCGCAATGCGCTTTAGCCGCCCTTCAAGGATTATTTCCTCCGATATCCACTGGACGATGTCAACTGCTGTCCCCAACGATTGGAGTACCTTCTCGCTCATAATGGTACACTCTTTCTCTCGTTTAGGCAATCTTCGTCAAGATGGACTCCAAATACTCGTTGGAGGCGCGTCTGGTGCACTGGACGGCGCGACGCTTTCGCAGCATCCGGGGCAGACCCCACAGACCGGCCAGTTGCCCTCGCAGTCGCGCTCGAGCTGCCTCCCCTCGCCAGGCTCTTAGCGCTTCCCAGGCGATATCAAATTGTGCTCTGACAATCCGCCGCCAGTGTTTTTTCAGCAAGGTCATCGGGTAGTCCTTGGCCACGACGTAGATGAAGTTGCGACCACAGTAATAGCTGGCCATCTTCCCACCGCCGGTGGCGCTCAGCTTGTGGTAGACCACTGCCTTGGGGACGTATACGCATTTCCAGCCCGCCAATTGAGCCCGCCAGGCCAAATCCACGTCCTCGCAAAAAGAGAAGAGGTCCTCGTCGAAGAGGCCCACCTCGTCCAGCATGGCCCGACGATAGGCCGCGGCCACACCCGCCGCCCCGAAGACGTATTCTTCGCGGTCGAACTGCCCCTCGTCCCGCTGCCAGACGCCGCGATTGCCCGGCACTCCATCCACTCCGTAGAAATCCCCAGTTGTGTTGATTATGTCGCGCCGGTCGAAGAGAAGCACTTTGGGAGTGGCCATCCCCGCCTCAGGATGCCGGGCCAGGGCTGCCGCCAGTTCCTCTAGCCAGCGGGGATCGGCCTCAGCGTCGTTGTTAAAGACGGCGACGATTTCCCCCTGGCCCTGGCGAATGCCAGCGTTCACCCCACCAGCAAAGCCTCGATTCTCTGGCAAAGCTACCACTGTCACTTCCGGATAATTCCTCTCCAAAAGCTCTAGCGAGCCGTCAGTGGAACCGTTGTCCACCACGATAACCTCGAAGTTGGAGTAGCTCTGGCGGCGGAGGGAATCGAGGCAGGTGGGGAGGTGGTGGGCGCCGTTCCAATTAGGGACGACGATGGAAGCTGGAGGTTGGAGGTTGGAAGTTGGGTATTGGGTATTGGATATTGGAAGTTGGTTACTGATTACTGACTTCTGGTTACTGATCACTGGCATTCAAAGTAGGCTTGCAGAGCTTCTTCCCAGGGGGGCAGGGTGATTCCCAAAGCTGTGGCAGCGCAGAAATTGCGGATGGGCGCGTAGGGGGGAGGGGTAGAGGCGCGGGTGTACTGATCTGAGGTGATGGGATGGGCGGGAACGTGCCCCCGCCCGGCAAGCTCTAGGATCTTGACTGCGAAGTCATGGCGAGAACATACGCCCTCGTTAGTGAAGTGGTAGATGCCATAGTGGTCAGTG
>CAZGKH010000449.1:0-3781 GCA_964525665.1 uncultured Anaerolineae bacterium
CCCGTCGGCTCTTTCACCCAGTGAATCGGCCGCTCCTCTATGGCCCAGCCCCACTTCTGGGTGTTGGGCAGCGGCGCGGTAGCGCCCGCCACACCGTAGGCATTCAGTGTCTGTTTCAGATCCAGATTCAGAACCTTCGCCGCCGCGACCACAGCGCTGAAGGTCTGCCAGGTGCCCACTCCCCAGACGTTCTGAAGCCTCTCATAGCTTGGCTGTATCGCCAGCCCAATTCGGTCGCCGACGTCATAGCTGATCAGAATCGCGTTGAGGACATCCTTGCCGGATGCATGCGTCCATTCGCCGATGGCCAGCGCAGCAGGAATCACAGACGCCCCCGGATGGCCGATGCCGAGCAGCGTGTCGTCGTAGTCCAGGGCGTTGGCGGTGGTTCCGTTGACGAAAGCCGCCTGGATGGTCGGCACTTTGGCTCCCCCGCCGACAATGGTCGCCTCCTCGCCGCCCCCCATGCTTTTGATGGGCGTCAAAATGGCATGCCCCAGATTGGTCTGACAGCCCCCAAACATGCATCCGATGCTGTCCAGGATGAGGATCTTCACTCTGTCAATGACCTCTTTCGGATAGTCCTCGAACTTCGTCTCCACTGCGTAGGTGGCGAGCTCTTTGGTGACCCAGGTTTTCATGACTGGCCTCCCTATTTATGTCTAGTTCATGATGAGGCTGCTTCCAGCAATATGGTGTCTACGTTGCCACGGCGCGTCTGAGGCGTGCCGGTGCCAGTGGTGGGTAGCGAATATCAACCGTGGGGACGGGCAACACCATCTTCTGGCTCATTCTCTGCCCCGCCTGGAGCAGCGGGTCCACAAGATCGAATATCTGTTGGGCCACGGTTTCACTCAGGTACGCCTCCCCACAAACCGGGCAAATCTCAGCGGGGATGCCATCCACTTGCACTTGAATGGCCGAGCCCTCACGGCTGTACGTGAGGGAGGTCACGCCCACCTGTAGTTCTCCTTCATGACATTTGAGACACTTCATTGTCCATGAGCCGACCTCATTATAGCATCATTGTCCGCTGCTGGCAAGCCAAATCGCCCCCTACCAACCACCCTTGTCCTCCTGTGACTCAGCCAGGCTGCGGTCAATGATGGCCTGAAGTCGCTCCGCCATATCTTTGGGTAGAGAAAGCGGCTGATATTGGCTGAGTTTCTCTCTGACCAATTCACGGGCCCGGGCGCGGATACCAAGCTCGCCCCGTTCCCGCCAGCCGATGGTGCCGATGCGATCCGAGAGGGTGGGGATCCACATCTCCTGGCGGAAAAAGCGCAGGGTGTGATCTTCCTGGATGAACCCGCCACCCGGCCCCTGGGATGCGATGAGATCGAGAGCCAGGCGCTCCTCGTCAACGGCAAACCCGGCCAACACGCGCTTGACCCAGCCCACTACTTCGTCATCAATGACGTAGCCTTCCAACGTGAGAACCAGTTCGGCACCATAGGCAGCCGCGCCGCAGATCATGTTCAGGCCAGCCAAGGCGGGGAGCAGAGCCGTCCCCAGCTTCTCGTACCCGGCCTGGGCATCCGGCAGGTTGGAATCGGTCAACAGGCCGCCCCCCCCGCACGGCAAGCCATACATCTTGGCCAACTGGGTCGCCGCTACCCGCAACATGCCAAACTCTGGCCCACCCAGGGCCACGTTGCCGTACTTCATGTCCAGGGTACGGGCCCAACTGGCGTAGATGAACGGCGCCGATTCATTGACCGCCTTGGCCAGCACGATCGCCGCCAGGACTTCGGCGTTGGCCATGGTCAGGGACCCCGCCAGCGTTGACGGCGCAGTAGCCCCGGCCATTGGCCCAGCCAGGACAAACAGGGGGAGTGAGAGCTCCGCGCTTCCCATGATGACCTCGCAGGCGTCGCGGCGTAGCGTGAGCGGGCTGGTGATACACACCAGGGGCGAGACAAACGGCTCACGGCGCAGGTTGTCCAGCCCGCCCGCCAGTTCCGACGCCATAGCGACCAGGTCGCGGAGTCCAGCCGCGTCGTAGCACTGATTGACGATGGGCTTTCGGGTGTTGAGTAGACAGGCCAGCCATTGATAGCGATCCACGTATTCTTCAGGAACGTCTTCCGGCGACAGCGGGGGCATGATGAAATCAATGTTGTCCAGCATGTCGGTCAGGCGGGCGGCTTCTTCGAGGTCGGTCAGGCGAGGGTCTCTGAACTCCCCTGTTTGCCAGTCCAGCACCGTGACGGGGTAGCCGCAGGTGGCGGAGTACACCCGGCTTCCCCCAATCCGCAGCGGCGGAAGGCCCTCCCGGCCATGGAGAAGAACCACCGGCGCGCACTTGTCCAACGCGGCCTTGACCAATCGAGCGGGTATACGCACCCGCTTCGAACCCTCAGCTATGGCTCCGATCCCAAGCAAAGCCTCCCGCGCCTGCTCGTCGTGCACGTCAACCCCGACGTTCTCCAGCGTGTCGAGGGACGCGCAATGAATGTCCCACAACTCCTTGTGGCTTAACACTTGCACAAACGGCTTCATGCTTCGCACCTCCTTCACCAAGAACCACGCACCAATATGTGCTGGGACTCGGCTCTTATGACGCAAATGTGCTCAAGGCCTTTCTGGCCAGTATGATCTGCATGATTTGGGATGTCCCGCCCGCCGCGATACACACTTGGGCATCCCTGAAGTAACGCTGGACTGGATACTCTTCCAAGATACCATAGGCGCCGTGGATATCAATCGCTTTCTTGGCGCATCGTACAGCCGCCTCAGTCGTGTAGTACTTGGCCAGGGCCCACTCCGTATCGCACCGCATACCCTGGTCTTTCATCCATGACGCTCGATAGCACAACAACCGGCTGATCTCCAGGTCCGCGTATATCTCCGAGATCAGAGTTCTGATAGCCGGCAGTTTGCTGATCGGTTTGCCGTAGAGCGTTTTCTCGTTGGCATATTTCACCGCGGCCTCCATACAAGCGTTCACGATTCCCAACGCTGCCGCGGCCATGCCGGCCCTACCTGCCTCGCCAATCGCCTTGAGAGCGCTCTTGAGCCCATCGCCCTCGGCCCCAATCAGGTTCTCTTTGGGCACTTGGCAGTCTTGCAGGATTACCTCACCTATCTGTTGGCCGCGCAGGCCGAACTTGGGCTCCTGGCGCCCCCAGGAAAAACCTTCCATCTCTTTCTCCACGATAAAGGCGCTCAACCCCTGCTTGCCCTCGCCGGTTTTGGCGATGATGACCAAAACGTCGGCTACGCCATAGTTGGAGATGAAGCATTTGCTGCCGTTGAGGACGTAGCAATCCCCATCCAACCTGGCAGTCGTCCGCATACCCAACACATCAGAACCTCCCGATGGCTCGGTGACCGCTATGGTGCCCACCTTCTCACCTCGGGCCAGGGGAGGCAAGTACTTGCGCTTTTGCTCCTCCGTCCCAGAGTCAATGATGGGCGCCATGGCCAGGTGTTGTACCTGGAGAATGACGGCCGCAGCCGCCGATATCCGCCCAACCTCTTCCACAGCGATTGTTCTGACGACGTACCCAGAATCGGTGCCCCCGTATTCACTGGGGATCGTTACCCCTAAAAGACCGAGCTTGGCCATCTCCTGAAAGATGCCCCAGGGAAATTCGCCGGTCCTGTCCATCTGTTCTGCCTGGGAGCTGACAGTCTGCTCAGCAAACTCGCGAACTGCCCGCCTGACCAACTTCTGCTCTTCTGTGAATTCAAATTCCATGATTTCTCGTCTCCGCCTGCTAGATACTGACCGGTTCCCTGAATTCCCCAAAGACCTCTTTCAGAAGTGCGGTCATCT
>CAZGKH010000450.1:0-3772 GCA_964525665.1 uncultured Anaerolineae bacterium
GCTCGTTTGAATCCCGTGATGGGCAAAGCGATCCTGGCCGTGTCCAGTATCGAGCAAATAGTGGCTGATCCATCTAAGGCCGCAGAAATGGGTGGGGACTTCGGGTTCGACCCAAGTACGATCCCACAAGGCATGGATGTTTTCACCCTGTTGGGACAACTGCCTGCTGCCCAACTAGAGCAAATAACCGACGTTGTCAACCAGCGATTTGGAACGCTTGGGGACAGCATGATCATTCAGGCGGCGGTAGGCCCCGTCAAGGCAGAGTACGAGGCTCTTGGCATGGATGCGGACAAACTGCAGACCAACTATATGCTGCGCGTCGGTGGCTGGATGCTGCTGCTGACCCTGCTTTCCGGTGTCTGCACCATCACAGTTGGCTATCTGTCGGCCAAGACGGCGGCCGGGGCGGCACGCGACATACGCCGGGATCTGTTCCGTCAGGTCGAGAGTTTTTCCAACACCGAGTTTAACACCTTTTCCACCGCATCGCTGATCACTCGCTCAACCAATGACATCACCCAGGTGCAGATGGTGGTTATGTTGCTGGTGCGCCTGGTTTTTTACGCGCCCATATTGGGTGTTGGCGGCGTCATCCGCGCCATCGGCAAGGGCGGGTCAATGTGGTGGATCATCGCTGTGGCGGTGATGGTGCTGATTGGCCTGGTCCTGATCGTCATTTCGATCGCCCTGCCCAAGTTCAAGATCATGCAAAAACTGATTGATCGGATAAACCTGGTGGCCCGTGAAAACCTGTCAGGTATGATGGTCATCCGGGCGTTCAACAGGCAGGCGTTCGAGGAGCACCGCTTTGACAAGGCCAACCTCAACCTGACCGCGGTCAGTCTATTTATCAACCGGTTGATGGTGATTGTGATGCCGCTGATGATGCTCATCATGAACGGGCTATCTATGGCCATAATCTGGGTCGGGGCTCACCAGGTGGCTGAGGCGAACATGCAGGTTGGCGATATGATGGCCTTCATTCAGTACGCCATGCAGATCGTGATGTCATTCCTGATGCTGACCATGCTGTTTATTTTTCTGCCGCGCGCCTCGGTGTCGGGTGACCGTATCGCCGACGTGTTAGAGACTGATCCTGTGATCCGCGATCCCGATCAACCGGTACAGTTTTCCGGCGCATCCCGCGGGCTGATCGAGTTCCGCGACGTCTCTTTCCGCTATCCCGGTGCGCTCGACGACGTGCTGTGCAACATCACCTTTACGGCCGAGCCTGGGCAAACTACTGCCTTCATCGGCTCAACAGGCTGCGGCAAATCAACTCTGGTCAACCTGATCCCCCGTTTCTACGATGTGACCGAGGGCGCCGTCTATGTGGACGGCGCCGATATCCGCCAGGTCACCCAGCACGACCTGCGCGATAGGATCGGCTACATTCCGCAAACCGGCACCCTGTTCTCTGGCACCATCGAAAGCAACCTGCTGTACGCTGACGAGAACGCCAGCGCCGAAACGGTGCGGGAAGCGGTGGACATTGCCCAGGCGAGCGAATTCATCTTTGCCGGGCCGGAGGGTTTGAACGCCGAGATAGCTCAAGGCGGTACCAATGTGTCGGGCGGGCAGAAACAGCGGCTGTCCATCGCCCGCGCCCTGGTGAAGAAACCCCCCATCTATATATTTGATGACAGCTTTTCGGCCCTGGATTTCAGGACCGACTATGCCCTGCGGGCGGCTCTCAAGGAGAAAACCGGTTCGAGCACCGTGCTGATCGTGACCCAACGTGTGCCCACCGTAAAGAATGCGGATCAGATCATTGTGCTCGAGAAGGGTCGGATCGTTGGCAAGGGCACACACCAACAACTGATGGATACCTGCGAAACCTACCGGGAAATCGCATTATCGCAGTTGAGTCTGGAGGAGCTGGCATGAGCATGCGCAACAACAGAGCGAGCGATCGTAGAAGGTCCAGACCCAGGTTTGGCCCTGGCAGCAGGCGTGGCCCGATGGGGCACGGCGGCCCTATGGCAATGATGAAAGGCGATACGGCCCGCGACTTCAGAGGCACGATGGCCAAACTGATCGAGTATCTGGGCAAGTATAAACTGACCGTGCTGATCGTATTGGTGTTTGCGGTGGCCTCTACGGCTGCCAATATCGCCGGCCCCAAGATCCTGGGCAGGGCCACCACCAGACTGTTTGAGGGTGTGCTGGCTCAACTGAGTGGAACCGGTGAGATTGACTTTGACTATATCGGCCGAATACTGCTGCTTACGCTCGGCCTGTACCTGCTGTCAACCCTCTTTGGCTACGTCCAGGGTTGGATCATGGCTGGTGTATCCACCAATATCGCCTACCGATTCCGCCGGGATATCTCCGAAAAGATCAACCGCATGCCGCTCAAATACTTTGACGGCACCACCCAGGGCGAGGTGCTCTCTCGCCTTACCAACGATGTGGATACCGTCAACCAGACGCTGAGCCAGAGTCTCACCCAGATCATCACGTCGGTGGTAACGGTAATTGGTGTATTGATCATGATGCTCTCCATCAATTGGATGATGACCCTGGCAGCGCTTACGGTGATCCCGCTTTCGATGGTGATCGTGGCGCTGATCGTCAAACAGTCGCAAAAACATTTCAGGCGGCAGCAGGATTATTTGGGGCACGTCAACGGGCACGTGGAGGAAATGTACGGCGGCCACATCGTGATGAAAGCCTTTAATGGCGAAGAAAAGAGCATCCAGAAATTCGATCATTTCAACGACACCCTCTATGATTCGGCCTGGAAATCCCAGTTCCTGTCGGGCCTGATGATGCCGATCATGATGTTCATTGGCAACCTGGGCTACGTTGCGGTGGCCGTTCTGGGTGGCTGGCTGGCGATCAGGAACGCCATCACCGTTGGCGATATCCAGGCATTTATCCAGTATGTTCGCTCCTTTACCCAACCCATCCAGCAGCTCGCCAACATCTCGAACGTGCTTCAGCAAACCGCCGCAGCCGCCGAAAGAGTGTTTGAATTCCTCGATGAAGACGAGGAGGTCGCTGAAACGGCCGACCCGGTTAGACTGGCCCAGATAGCGGGCCAGGTTGAGTTCCGAGACGTGCAGTTTGGATACGACCCGAAGAAGATAGTCATCAACGAGTTTAGCGCGGTCGCCCACCCGGGCCAGAAGGTCGCCATCGTGGGACCGACCGGCGCCGGCAAGACGACGATGGTCAAACTGCTCATGCGGTTCTACGACGTGAACGGCGGGGCGATCCTGGTGGACGGTCACGATATCCGCCATCTCACCCGCCACGACCTGCGCAAGATGTTTGGTATGGTGTTGCAGGATACCTGGCTCTACAATGACAGCATCATGGAGAATATTCGTTACGGCCGGCCGGGAGCGACCGATGAAGAGGTGATTGAGGCGGCCAAGACGGCGCACGTAGACCATTTCGTGCGCACCCTGCCCGAAGGCTACAATATGGAGCTCAACGAGGAGGCCACCAACGTTTCGCAGGGTCAAAAGCAGCTTCTGACCATCGCCCGCGCCGTTCTCGCTGATCCCAGGATGCTCATTCTGGATGAAGCCACCAGCTCGGTTGATACCCGCACCGAAGTGCTGATCCAGAAAGCGATGGATAACCTGATGGAGGGCCGCACCAGCTTTATCATCGCCCATCGCCTGTCCACCATCCGCAACGCTGATGTGATCCTGGTCATGAATGAGGGTGACATTGTAGAGAGCGGCAAGCACGAAGAACTACTTGAGCGGGGTGGCTTTTATGCAGAACTGTACAACAGTCAGTTTGAAATTGCCCA
>CAZGKH010000451.1:0-3770 GCA_964525665.1 uncultured Anaerolineae bacterium
AAAAGATTTTATGATATACATCCAAAATAATTTAGAGAACTTTTAGTATGAATTATAAATACAATAAAACTTATTATAATAGGGGTAAACTTTATGATACTACAAATAAAAGATACAGTATAAGAATGTTTAAAATGAAGAACAACAAAAGAGCACCCCTTTTCTGTGAGTAGCTATCGAGGCGTTCCAGCGTCTCTTTTCTAATCAGCCGCTCCGCCCAGGGCCGCCCGAAGCGTCGAGCCAGAGCCATGGCCAGGCTAGAGCCAGTAATGACCCCGATCAGACTATAGAAGGTTCCCCAGGCCGCGCCAAATAGGTAGCCGTTTGCGGCGTCTATGACCTGGCCGGGGATGGGAGCCAGGAGCACCTGGGCCACGTGCAACAAGATAGTTGCCAGCGGGGCCCAGTGCCCAAACCTCCTCACGAACTCCTGTACCCTGGCTGTGTCAGCGAACAGAGACAGCAGGGGTCTGTACCAAATGAGCAAGGCTGCAACCACGAGGGGAAGAAGCCCCAAGAGCGCTATCGTCCGTCTCTGAATCCTATTCATGCCACCAATATACCAGCGAAAGCCCAAAAGGTCAAGCGCTGGTCAACTTGCGCTTTTTGGATTTTTTTGTTACCATTAGGGCGAGATTCAGCAGATCACGTTTCGTCGTGGAGAGCTAATCATGAACATCAATACCAAACGGCGTATTTTGCGTAGGCATAATAAGAAGAGTAACAATGGCCTGCTGTTGCGTTTGCTTATTGGCGCAGTAGCTATAGCCTTTCTGGCGGTCACTGTACTCGGTCTTGTAGGCATCGGCACGGCGATTGGCGCATATAACTACTATGCTAAGGACCTGCCCGATCCTGGCCGGCTCGAGACGGATCAGGAGGAGTTCGAGACAACTAAGCTCTATGACCGTACCGGCCAGGTACTCCTCTACGAGATCTTCGACCCCCGGTTTGGCGATCGTACCTGGATTCCGATAGATCAGATGCCGCTTTACCTGCGTCAGGCTACCGTCGCCATCGAGGACAAGACTTTCTACGAGAACCCTGGCTTCGATATCAGGGGCTTTGCTCGGGCCTTTTACTACTACACCCTGCGAGGCGGCCAGGTTCAAGGGGGCAGCACCATCACTATGCAGTTGATCAAGAACGTGCTGATCCCTCTGGAGGAGAGATACCAGGTGCTCTACTCTCGGAAAATCAAGGAGTTCATCCTGGCCCTGGAGATCTCTCGGCGCTACAGTAAGGATCAGATTCTGGCATGGTACCTGAACTCCAACTTCTATGGAAACCTGGCCTACGGCGTGGAAGCAGCAGCTCGGGTTTACTTCGACAAGACCGTCCAGGAGCTGGACTTAGCTGAGTGTGCTATGCTGGCTGCCGTGCCCCAGTACCCCGGCCTGAATCCTATTGATAATCCAGGAGAGGCTCGCAAGCGCCAACACCTGGTGCTGGATGCTATGGTGCGTCAGGGCTACATCACCGCCCAAGAAGCTGTTGCAGCCAAGTACCAAAAGCTGGATATCAAAGCCCGCGAAGAGCGTTACGACATCATCGCTCCTCACTTCTCCATCTATGCCCGTAAGCGCCTGGAGGAGATGCTCGGCCCTGAGCTGGTGCACCGCGGAGGGCTGCGGGTCTACACCACCATAGACCTGGAGATGCAAGACCTGGCTCTGGAAATCGCTCGGGAGCGAGTGGCCGAACTGCAAGCTGAAGAGCGCAATGTCTCTAATGCTGCCGTGGTGGTCATCACCCCCCGAACCGGTGAGATTCTGGTCATGTTGGGCAGCCTTGACTACTGGGACGACAAAATCGCTGGCGAGGTAAACGTGGCTTTGGCTAATCGTCAGCCTGGCTCGTCCTTCAAGCCCTTTACCTACGTGACCGCTTTCTCTCAAGGCTATACGGCGGCTACCATGATCATGGATATACGCACCGCCTTCCCTGACCCGCCCTATCCACCCTATGTACCGGAGAACTACAGCCGCAAGTATCATGGCCCCAAGCTAATACGCCAGACCCTGGCGCGCTCTTATAACATGCCGGCCGTTAAGGTACTGGACATGGTCGGGGTGGATAACGTTCTCAACACCGCTCACCGCCTGGGCATAACCACTCTGAACGAAGATTACTACGGGCTGAGCCTGACTCTGGGCGGGGGCGAGGTCAAACTGCTGGACATGACCTACGCCTTCAGCGTGTTCGCCAACGAGGGGACCATGGCTGGAGTGCCTGTGGAAGAGCCGGTCCTCGGCTACCGTGAGCTAGACCCAGTGGCTATCCTGCGGGTCGAGGATCGGGACGGGAACATCTTATGGCAATACGCTAACCCTGAGACCAGACAGGTCTTGAGCCCCCAGTTGGCCTATCTCCTGACCGACATCCTATCCGACAACAACGCTCGGGCGCCGGCCTTTGGCTGGGAAAGCCCTCTGCACCTCAGCCGTCCGGCCGCGGCCAAGACCGGCACCACCAACGATTTCCGCGACGCCTGGACCATCGGCTACACCCCTCAGATAGCCACCGGCGTTTGGGTGGGTAACAGCGGCAATGAAGCCATGGAGCACGTACCTGGAGGGAGCGGAGCGGGCCCCATCTGGCACGACTTCATGGAGAGGGTGCTGGAGGAGATGCCCGTGGAAGAATTCAGAAGGCCGCCAGGCTTTGAGGAGGTGGAGGTCTGCTCTGTCTCGGGAATGTTGCCCACGGAACAGTGTCCTCGCAAGATCAGGGAGATCTTTATCGAAGGGACGGTCCCTACAGCATACTGCAACGTCCATCAGGTATTTCGGGTCAACAGGGAGACCGGCAAGCTGGCCACTGTTTACACCCCGCCCGAATTGGTGGACGAGGTGGTCTATGAGATCTACCCCCCAGAGGCAGCCGACTGGGTGCGCGAGGAAGGCATCCCCCAGCCACCGACCCAATATGATCTGGCCTACGGCCCCAGCCCGGCCTCCGGAGATGTAGCCATCATCAGCCCCGCTCCCTATGCCTACCTCCGGGAGACAGTCCCCATCGTCGGCAACGCCAGGGCGCATAATTTCCAGCTCTATCGCCTGGAGTATGGTCAGGGAATCAACCCCTCGGCCTGGATCCAGATTGGCGGTGATCACTACAATCAGGTCACCAACGCCCCCCTGGAGTACTGGGACGTGAGCGGTCTGGATGGGCTTTACACTCTCCAGCTTTCGGTGGTGGATGGAGGCGGAAACTACAGAAAGAGCACTACTCAGGTCACGGTGGACAATGCCCCGCCTGAGCTAGAGCTTGTCTATCCCTACGATGGCCACACCTATTTCATGGAGTACGACGAATGGGTTAACATCTCGGCCACCGCGGTGGACAACTTCTCCATGGATCGGGTGGAGTTCTACTTTGATAACAATCTGCTGAGCTACAGCACCATACCTCCTTACAACACCAAGTGGACCATCGAGATGGCCGACACCATCCCCGTGCCAGGCATGGCGGTGCAGGAGACCCAGACTATCCAAAACCCGGACGGCAGCGTGACCACCCAGGTGATCACCGTCACCCAGGTTATCACCGATTCGGAGGGCATGCGCATGCAGGTTTTCGCCAACGGGATGAGCATAATCTCTGACACTCACGGCTACACCGAGACCCACCAGATCCACGTGGTGGCCTTTGACACGGCTGGGAATGAGATCGAGAGCGAGAAAGTGCGCATCTACGTTGTCCACGAACAAGAGGGCTCGGTCAGAGACCTTCGCCCAACGGTCAGAGACCTTCGCCCAACGGTCAGA
>CAZGKH010000452.1:0-3750 GCA_964525665.1 uncultured Anaerolineae bacterium
TGCTCATCGCCCTGGAGAAGCTGCACAACGCCATGGCCGCGCTGTTGGGCGTGGCGGTGGTGCTGGGCGTCAGCTTCGTGGGTGGCGCGATTCGCCCCGATCTGTTCATCTTTGACTTTGAGCGGGCCATAGAATACGTGAATTTCGACGTGATCTTCCTGGTGATGGGCATGATGATCGTCATCGGCGTCATCGAGGAGACGGGCATCTTTCAGTGGATGGCTTACCAGGCATACCGTCTCTCCGGCGGGCGGGCCTGGCTGCTGGTGATCATTCTGATGATCATCACCGCCGTGGCTTCCGCGCTGCTGGACAACGTGACCACCATGCTGCTCATGACACCCATGACCATCCAGATCGCGCTGGCAGTGGGCGTCAATCCACTGTCGCTGCTGCTGCCAGAGGTGCTGGCCTCCAACGTGGGCGGCATCAGCACCCTCATCGGCACGCCGACCAACATCCTCATCGGCTCCTATGCCAACCTCGCCTTCAACGACTTTCTCGTCAACCTGACGCCCGGCGTGCTGCTGGCCCTGGCCGCTCTGATCGTCTACGTTCTCGTCTACTATCGCCAGCAGTTGTTGACCAAAGGCGATGGACTGTCGGAGTCGCTGTTGGAGCGGCTGAAAGAGAGCGGGCGCATTACCCAGCCCCAAAAACTCGCCAAAGCAGGCATCGTGTTCATGGTGATGCTCGTCTTCTTCGTCATCGGCGAGCGCATTCACCTGGTGCCGGCGGTGACGGCCATTCTGGGCGCGGTGGCTATGCTGATGTGGGTCACGCCCGATATTGAGGGGATGCTGAAAGTGGTGGATTGGACGACGCTGGTGTTCTTCATTGCTTTGTTCATGCTCGTCGGCGCCATCCAGGAGGTGGGGCTCATCAGCCTCATCGCTACTGGGATCAAGGCCCTGGTGGGGGAGAATCTGTCAGTGGCGATGCTGGTGCTGGTCTGGGCCGGGGCCATCCTGTCGGGCATCATCGCCAACATCCCCTTCACGGCGGCCATGCTGCCGGTGGTTGGCTTTCTCACGCGCACGCTGCCGGGCGCGGAGAGCAGGGTGCTGTTCTATGGGCTATCGGTGGGAGCAGCCATGGGGGGCAACAGCTCCCTCATAGGCGCTTCGGCCAACTTGGTGACGGCCGGCATCGCCGAGCGGGCGGGGTATCCCATCACTTACAAAGAGTTTATAAAGGTTGGTCTCCCGGCTATGATAGTCACCGTAATTGCCGGGACGTTGTGGCTCTTTATCCGATTCTAAGGGACACAGATTTTCACAGATTCACACAGATTTGTAGTAAAAAAAGAGAGGAATCTGTGTTTATCTGTGTGAATCCGTGTCCTATGTTAAAAATGTCAGCCAATCAGGTCCTGGTGTCTTAGTGGTTATTGTTAAGGAGGTTACTTACAATGGGAAAAATACTATGCGCCACGCGCGGCGGCGAGGCCAGTTATGACACCCAGGATGCAGCGATTGCCCTGGCCAAAGAGCGCGGCGACGAGTTGTTGTTCATCTTCGTGGTTGATACCCGTTTTCTGGACAAGGCGAGGCGCGCCGTCCGCCCCGACGTGGTGGCTGAGGAGATGAGCCACATGGGCGAGTTCCTGCTGGCCATGGCCCAGGAGCGGGCCCAAAAGCAGGGGGTGGTCGCCGATTACGTGCTGCGGCGCGGGGAGTTTCGGGACGAGTTGAAGGCGGCCGCTTGCGAAGAGGGCGTTGACCTGGTGGTGTTGGGTCGGCCAGAGAGTACAGGAGCTGCCTTTGTGCCGGCTGCGCTGGAGGCCTTCGCCGCTGAGATCGAAGCCGAGACGGGAGTGGAAGCACGAATCGTCTGAGCATAAGGAGATCTGCTATGCGCATCCGCAACCGAATAGGGCTGGCCTCGTTGGTTGTCCTGAGTTTCTGCTTGATCGGGACAGGGCCGTCCCTGAGTGAATTCGCGCCTAGCACCGAGGTAATGCTGACCATCGTCGGGCGGGTGGTCAACACCCAGGAGGCCGCCGTGGACGAGGCCGAGGTGCGGGTTCTGGTCGGCGGCGCCGAGGCGGAGATGACCTATACCGACGCCGACGGCTTCTACTTCGCGGAGCTGGCGCTGTCTCGGGCGATGATTGAGGCGGAGACGGTGGCCGTCGAGATCAACAAGCCGGGCTTCCGCTCCACCCGCCAGGGCTTTGCTCGCCAGGAGATAGCCTGCGCTGATGACCTTGGAAGTGGAAACGGCCGCTGCCACGTCCGCGTCCCCGACGTCGTCCTGCCCCGCGTCTTCAATCCGGCCTTCTTCCTCGCCGGGGCCATCTTCATCGTGGTGTTTGGCTTCATCTCCCTCAACCTGCTGCACGAGACCATCGCCGCCTTCCTGGGCGCGGCGGCCATGCTGGGAGTCAGCTACTTCATCGGCAGCGCCAACGCCGATTTCTGGATCATCGGCTTCCACCGGGCCGTCGCCTTCATTGATTTTGACGTCGTCTTTTTGTTGATGACCATGATGATCTTCATGGCCATCATGAGCCGGACGGGTGTTTTCCAGTGGTTGGCCTATCAGACCTTTCGTCTGGCTCGGGGCAACGCCTTCCTCGTCGCGGCCATTCTCGTCTCCATCACCGGTGTCCTCTCATCAGTGCTGAACGACACCACCGTCATGCTCCTGATGACGCCCATCAGCATCCAGATCGCCTTGGCCCTCAACATCCATCCGGCGGCCATCGTCGTGCCAGAGGTGCTGGCCTCCAACATCGGCGGGGCGGCCACTCTGATCGGCACGCCGCCCAACACCATCATCGGCTCCTACGTCGGCCTGACCTTCAACCAGTTTCTGGTCAACATGCTTCCCATTTCCCTGATGAGTATGGTTATCCTGCTGGTGATGACCCACCGGCTGTACCGCTCAGAGTTCGACCGGGAGAGTAAAGCCCCTTCCGCCGCCCTGGCCGCGCAACTGGAGGCTGACTCGCGCATCACAGACTCTGTTCTGCTTAGCAAGTCGCTGCTCATCTTTGGCATTACGCTCATTCTGTTTTTCGTCGCGGATCGGTTCCACATGCCGCCGGCCGTGGTCGCCATCCTGGGTTCCACAGCGCTGCTGCTCTGGGTGCAGCCCAACGTGAATGAAATGCTGCGCGAGGTGGACTGGACAACCCTGGTATTCTTCATGAGCCTGTTCATGATGGTGGGGGGCATCCAGGAGGTAGGCCTGATCCAGCTCATCGCCGAATCGGTCAAGAGCCTGGCCGGTGACAATTTGCTGCTGGCCACGCTGCTGATCATCTGGGTTTCGGCCGTCGCCTCAGCGATAGTGGCCAACATCCCCTTCACGGCGGCCATTGTCCCGGTCACTGTTTTCTTGACCCAGACCCTGCCCGGCGCCGAGAATAACGTTCTCTACTGGGCGCTTGCTTTGGGGGCGGGGCTGGGCGGGAACGCTACCTACATCGGCTCGGCGCCCAACATCGTCGCGGCCGGCATCATGGACCGGGCTGGCTTCCGGCTCAGGTTCGGGGACTTCTCCCGTGTCGGCGTGCCCGTCACCTTCGTGACCATCCTGGCGCCGACGCTGTGGATTCTTATTCGCTACTTCTGGCTGAAGTTCTAATTGCAGGCGTCATAGCGTCCAAGCGGCAAGCGTTGTAGCGCCAAGACGCTGAGACGCCACGACGCTATGACGCTGGAGAGAGGAGGGTATCATGGGCAAAATACTCTGTGCAACTCGGGGGGGAGAGGCCAGTTATCGTACTCAGGACGCAGCCAT
>CAZGKH010000453.1:0-2456 GCA_964525665.1 uncultured Anaerolineae bacterium
TCTTCACCTTCGTCACCTCTTACAACGAGTTGACCCTGACCCTGATGACCTACGGTGTACACACTCAGACGCTCCCGGTGCGCACCTACCTGGCGGTAGGCGAGGGCTACTGGGAGGTGACCAGTGCCATGTCTGTTCTTTTGATCATCCCGTCCCTGGTCGTGCTGTTCTTGATCCAACGGGAGGTAGCGCCGGAGAAGCTGGTGGGTGGATTTAAGGGGGTGTGATGGGGGAAGGCGAGTTGGTTTTAGCTCCTAACGGCATCCCCGTCAGCCTGCGGCCTTGCTTCCAGGAGTATACCCTGGAGAAGCTGGACCCGGAGCGCGATGCCTTCACCATCATCGAGCGCACTCTGGCTCGCGGATGCCAGCCTGAGATAGAGTGGCTGTTTGCCCGCTACGGACGGGAACGGGTGCGCGAGTGGGTGCGCCAGGCTGGCCCGTCTTTGCTGTCTCGCCGCCGCTTCCGCCTGTGGGTGAGCTACCTCGACGTTCACGACTATCGCCAGCGGAGGCGCGGCGTATGGCCCTACTGAGCGACCCGCACTGGGAGGTTATACCTTCCCTGTTGCGAGAACTACTGATCGAAGTCGGGCACGAGCCTTTCTCCCGTCGTTTCTACCTGGCCGGCGGCACGGCGCTGGCCTTGCGACTGGGCCATCGCGTCTCAGTGGACCTGGACTTCTTCTCCCAGACCGATGAGTTGTTCGATGATAGCCGGGCTGAGATCGTGGCTGCGCTGAGTAAACGGCGTGTGGTGCATGTGCTTGAGGACGTCGTCGGCAATTTGCTGCTGGAGATCGAGGGTTATCACGTGGGCTTTTTCGGCTATGGCTACGCTTTGCTGGAGTCCCCAGACGAGGTAGTGGGAGTGCGGGTGGGCAGCCTCGCCGATGTAGGTCTGATGAAACTGGATGCTATCGCTGATCGTGGGGCGCGCAGGGACTTCTACGACGCCTATTTCATCTCCCGGCATATTTCCCTGGACCGCCTCCTGGATCAGAGTCCCATCAAGTATCCCTACACGCGAGAATTCGGGATGATGGTTCTGGAAGGAATGGTGGACTTCGACCGCGCCGACCAGCAAGCGCCGCTGGAAACCATCCCGCCCGTAGCTTGGGAGACGATCAAGGAGTTCTTCGTACAGGAGTTGCGCCGCATTGGGCGAATGTGGTTCGAGCCGGAGAACTGTCAACGGATTAGGAGAACAGATTGAACGGATGGAACGGATCAAGTCCCAGTGCCTTTCCGCTCAAGCTGATCAACTTTGGAACGCGCAGCCTGCAATGGTAACGCATCTTCCCGCCCAAGAACATCACCGGGCACCGAGTTAACCGCCAGTGGCTATTTGTGCCGGATTGGCTGCAGGCAGAGCAATAGCAGAGGAATACGAGACATGACCGACTACATGATCGAACTGCAAAACGTCACCAAGCGCTACGGCTCCATCGTGGCCAACGACTGCATTAACCTGGGCATCCTACGGGGCGAGCTGATGACCCTGCTGGGGCCGTCGGGCTGCGGCAAGACCACCGCCCTGCGCTGCATCACCGGCCACCTCACGCCCGACGAGGGGCAGGTCTTCATTGACGGAGAGGACGTGACCGATGTGCCCACCCACAAGCGGGAGTTGGGCATGGTTTTCCAGAACTTTGCCCTCTTCCCCCACATGACTGTCTTCGAGAACGTGGAGTTTCCCCTGATGATCCGAAAACAGCCCAAGGCCGAGCGGCACGAGATGGTCATGGAGGCTTTGCAACTCATCCGCATGGAGCAATACGAGAAGCACTACCCGCGCCAGCTCTCCGGCGGGCAACAGCAGCGGGTGGGACTGGCCCGGGCTTTGGTCTATCGTCCCAAGGTTTTGCTGCTGGACGAGCCTCTCTCCAACCTGGATGCCAAGCTGAGGGAGGAGATGCGCTTCGAGATCAAAGAGTTGCAGCGTCGGCTCGACATCACCGCCGTCTACGTCACCCACGATCAGGCGGAGGCGCTGGCTCTCTCTGATCGAGTAGCGGTTATGAATGAGGGGCAGGTAGAGCAGGTGGGTACCCCCGATGAGATCTACGATCAGCCCGGCTCGCAGTTCGTGGCCGATTTTATTGGGCTGTCGGACTTCATTGAGGGCACCGTCCTCTCCGTTGGGGCCGAAAAAGCGATGGTGGCTGTTGACGATTTACGGTTCGCTGTGCCCGCATCACCGAAAATGCGGCCGCACGAAAAGCTGTTGTTCTTCATCCGCCCTAACGACATTGATCTCTTCCCACCTACCCATGCTGGCGGCGAGAACACCTTCGGCGGTGTGGTGAGCAAGATGACCTATTTGGGCGATAAGGTAGATTATCGTATCGTCGTGGGCGAGGGCCTGGAGCTGCGGGTGCAGACCGATGGCAAGGTGCGCTTTGCAGAGGGTGAGAGCGTGCGCCTGCAATTGCCTGTGGATAGGTGCAGGGCGAT
>CAZGKH010000453.1:2556-3749 GCA_964525665.1 uncultured Anaerolineae bacterium
GTCGGGAGACCTCACCCAACATTGAGTAGATTGCGCCTGGTGGTGATTGACGTTGATGGCTGCCTGACCCCTGGCGAGGGGCAGCCCTGGAACTTCGAGGCTCTACAGTACGTCGCTCAGTTGAACCGAAAGGCTCGGAGGGATGCGACCGGATTGGCGGCCACTCTCTGCACTGGTCGGCAGGAGCCCTACGTGGAAGTTATGATGCAAGCTATTGATGCCCACTTGCCGGGTATTTACGAAAACGGCGGTGGGCTCTATTTTCCCCGCGAGTACCGCTTCGTTGAAAACCCCCTCATCACCGCTGAGATGCGAGAAGCCTTAGTTGGGATAAAGGCAACCTTGCGGCGAGAGATCGTCGAGACCGGCTTGGGACACTTTCAGCCCGGCAAGGAGGTTTCTCTGACTATCTATCCTCTGGGCCAAGTCAGCGTCCACGAGCTCTATCTGGTCACCGTTGAAGCGCTGGCAGCCTTGAGCGCCGGGTACGTTGTTGAGTCGTCGGTATCCTGCGTAGACGTTACTCCCAAAGGAGTGGACAAGGGGGCCGGGGTGCGCTGGCTTTCACAAAAGACGGGCATCCCTCTCGACCAGATGGGAGGTATTGGCGATTCGGCCAGCGATCTGACGTTCTTGAGCATCGTTGGGCGTTCCGCTGCCCCAGCCAACGCCGCCGACGAGGTCAAAGCGGCGGTAGACTATGTCTCACCCTATGAAGATGGCGACGGGGTGGTGGATATCTTGCGTCGCTGGGGCGAGGGAGAAAACTGGGGATTTGATCGAGGCAGGGATTGATATCCTGAATCCGGTTCAGATCAGCGCTGCTGGCATGGATCCCAGAGAGCTCAAGCAGGAATTCGGCCGCGATGTGGTCTTCTGGGGAGGCGGTGTTGATACACAGCGTGTTTTGGGTACGGCCACCCCGGAGGAAGTCAAGGAGGATGTAAGGCGAAACATCGAAGCGCTGGCCCCTGGCGGTGGCTTCGTCTTCGCCGCCGTGCACGACATCCAGGCCAACGTTCCACCGGAGAACATCATGGCCATGTGGGAGGCCTGGAAAGTTCATGGCGTCTATTAAGACGCTGTTGACAAACGGGAGGAGATGTAGTATCATAGTGGATGCCAGGACAGGGGAAAGTCAGTAGGTCACAATCTCTGCTCTAAGGCTCGTCCTCGGGCCGCCCGGGGACGGG
>CAZGKH010000454.1:0-2025 GCA_964525665.1 uncultured Anaerolineae bacterium
ACTGACAGATAACAAGATCCAGAAAACTTTTGCAAAGTTACCCATTTTGCATCCCCCCAATCTGTTCATCAAGTTGAGAAATGTGCTGTCTTATTTGCTCAACCTCTAATTCAAGTTCATTATTCCTAATTTGAATATCATTATTTTCTTGTTCATAGGATTTAATGATTGCTTTAGAGTCTTGTAATTCAGTCTGAAGATTATCTAATTTGTTGTTATTAATTATTGTCAATGTAAATATATTTGAACCAACAAGAAGTAGAAGTACAAATAGTGTTGCAAGAATATTTTCCCATTTATCTTCAAACAGTCTTATCTCATTAGAAACCATTTTCTTTTTAATATATGCAAGAAAAGTTAATTCAAAAACAATAATTATTGCTATAATCCCAAATGTTTTGTTGAATGATGCAAACACATACCAAGCTCCAGAAAAAAAGTATACATAAGATAATCTTTGGACTCTTTTCCAATTTCTTTTCAACACACCCATACTAAGTTTATTAGATGTGATCAACAGAATAAAACCAGTGAGTTCTCCTAAATGCCCAAAAAAACGATTGTTACTAAAACTCCAGTTAGCAATTGAGAAATATTGAGTAAAAAAACCAGAACCTAATCCAATGTAATGAACAGCTCCAAAACCAACTACGATTATTGCAGAGAAAATCCCTAAATTTTTTCTCAATGGCATAAGACGAATAAAACCAAATTTAGGAAATAAGTTGTGCAAGGGTCTAATACACATTAGAATAAATACAGAATATAAACTCAAATCCCACAATAAATTGCTTAAATCAGGAATAAATAATATTACTGGAATAACTAAAAAAGATCCTAAATTAAGTATATATTTAAGTAGGGTTATAAATGTGAAATCTTCTTTCCTTTTAACTATCGTTAGGACTATGAGTAGTAATAATAATATTGCTGACAAGGCTACAAAGATGATTAAAAGAACTGTGTTTGCATTCATTGCTTGCAGTCCTCCAAGAAATATTTCTTAAATCCATTGATTGAACTTTCTTCAAGGTTTTCATTAAAAATAAATGCGTACACGCTTTTACGTTGTGATAAAAAAGGTTTAGCTTCATTTTCTCCTAGTAAAAATATGCATGTTGCTAGAACGTCTGCTTCCATTAATGTATCAGCAATAACCGTAACTGATACTAGATTATTTTTCCCAATAATATGACACTTATTTTTATTTCCGTAGAACTGGTTATAATCCCCTGACGTTGCAATTGCCTTATTTTCTAGAACTATGGGAAAAGAAGCATTTTTCTTCTTTCTTGGATGTTGTACTCCAACAACCTCTATATGTTTGCCAAAGATTCGCATATCGCCCCTCGCATCAATAAAAGCCGATTCAACTCCTTTCAATTTTATAAATTCAATTAGTTTATCAACAATAAATCCTTTGGCAATACTTCCCAAATCAATACATACTTCTGGATGTAATAGTATTATTTGGTTTTTGGATATTTTAATATCTTTGTAGGTGCATGAGACTGGTTTAATGGAATTTCCCTCTTTTCTGTCTCTTATTTCTACTCCTTTAGTTATATCATACAACCCATTTGTTTCTGTACAATACCTTAAAGCAATTTTAATAACATACAATAATTCTTCTGATACACAAAGTGTTCTTTTTTTATTCAATAAAGATAACTCGCTTTTTGGATCAAAGAAATTAAATATTTTTTGTAATCTAAGTCCTTCTTGATAAATCTCTTCAAAACAATCTTCAGAGATTGACGTATCAACATCATATAAAACAATTTCAACATCTCCTCCTAACAAAGAGAATATTCTTTCAGCATCCATTTTTATAAAAATTCCTCTTGTCTAATTTGACTTTCAATAACCCCCTTTAACAGCAATCCTTTCCTCAAATGATTCATCATTGACACAGGACCACAAATATAGAAGAGGTTTTTCTCAAGATGAGGGACAACTTCTTCAATACTTATAACAGAAATTCTCTTTTTATCCTCTTCTTTTGTAAAAAAATATTTAATCTTT
>CAZGKH010000454.1:2125-3741 GCA_964525665.1 uncultured Anaerolineae bacterium
TATAACAGAAATTCTCTTTTTATCCTCTTCTTTTGTAAAAAAATATTTAATCTTTACATTATCGCATTTGACTTGTTGTAATTCATTCAAAAAAGCCATTTCATTTTTACTTTTTGCTGAATAAAAAAGCCATATAGGGGCTGGATAATTCTCTTTAATAAGCTGATGTAACATGCAGTATAAAGGAGTAATCCCAATACCTCCTGCAATGAATACTATGGGTTTTTTCTCTTTGGGTAGAATAAACCTGCCATATGGACCAAAAACTAATATTTCACTCCCATAATTACTTGAAAACAGTTCTGATGTAAATGATCCATGCTTCTTAATACAAAGAGAAACCCTATTCTTGGCACTTGAAACAATAGAAAATGCTCTTTTTTCATTAGGATTGTTAGGGAACGCAAGCATTACATACTGACCTGGGATAAATGATATTTTTTTGTGTAAATCAATAGTAATGATTTTAATATTCTCTGCTTCATCTGAACAGTCTATTATTTCTCCTAAAAATTGTTTATTCATTTTCTTAATCAGTTTTTACTACTTTTATACATCCAACAGGACACGAACCTGCAACATCTTTTTGTTTTTTATATTCTTCATCACTAATGGTCAGTTCAAAAACACCTGCTTCTTTTTCCACAGCTTCTTTAAGTTCAGCTTTCCCTTTACTATTTACCTTCCAAAAATTTGGAGAAAACATTTCACATTCTCCTGCTCCAATACACTCATTTTTGTTGTATATTATTTTATAACTCATTTTCTGGCCTCCGAAGTTCTTAAATATTCAAACTATGAATCTCACCTAGTTTCATAAATTAAAAGAAAAACAAATTAGTATATAAATCATCTCTGTAAAGCAACAAAACTATTATGCAATTTACAACGCTAAACTGTCTGAAATGTTAATATTTGATGGAATTATGGTTCAGAACTTTAATTTTTAATTGGGATAAATCTTTTTAAAAATCAGTTCATTTTATATAGTTCTGAACTATTTATTCTATGATATGAACAAAAATTATACTAAACTTGTAATACTATTAATGCTGTTATTCGTGTTGAGCATACTTTTTGCACAAACTGGTTTAGCTTATACTATTGAATCAGTTATAATTGAAGAATCAGTAAATGAGGATTTGTCAATATATGGGTCAATGAATGTCTACATTACGAACAATACAGATGAGTCTTTATTATTCAGATTACCAAGTAACACGTATGATATCTATCTTAATGATAATCCAGTAGATTTAAATGAAAATACAGTTACCATACCTTTGAATTGTGAAATATGCGATTTTCAAATATCTTATGCACTATATGATACAATAAAAGACTTTTCTGCTGATTCACTTGCTTTTTACAGGACATTAAACTTTCCTCAAAATCCAGAATCACTTAACTATATAGTTAATCTTTCATCAAAGTATGTTATAACTAAAACAGTTGGCACTGATGGATTATCAATTGTTCCTATTCCAACTGGGATTAAAACCGAAGAATCTGGTACACTAATATCATGGTCGGAGACAAAACCAGAGCTGCCAAAAGTCTATCAGATTATTTTTAAAGATCATGAAAAATTAGAAAGTTCAAGTCAAGAATTTATT
>CAZGKH010000455.1:0-3740 GCA_964525665.1 uncultured Anaerolineae bacterium
CGCGAAGTATGTGTTGCAGCGCCGGCTGGAGCACAAGGGGGATAGCAGCTATGCCGAGATCGCAGTGCGTGGCGTGGAGGCTCTCCTCGAGGTCCTCGACCTGCCGCTCGCCGTAGCCCATGGCCGGCAGCAGCGGCCCCGTCTGAGGGTATTTCTCGAAGGTTTCGAGGATAGAGCCGACGGCATAGGGTCGGGGATCCACGATCTCCGCCGCGCCAAAGCGCCTGACAGCCACGATACCCGCCCCGTAGGCCATCTCCCCGTGGGTCAGGGTGGGCCCGTCCTCTACCACTAATACCCGCTTGCCCCGGATGGCTGCCGGGTCCTCAACGAAGATCGGCGAGGCGGCCTCGATGATGACAGCATCGGGGTTGGTGGCCCGCACATTCTCTCGAACGGTGGCCACGCCCTCCAGATCAGCGGTGTCAATCTTGTTGATGACCACCGCGTCGGCCAGGCGCAGATTGGCCTCGCCGGGGTGATAGGCCAGCTCATGGCCAGCGCGGTGGGGATCGGTCACCACGATGTGTAAATCGGGCTTGTAGAAGGGCAGGTCGTTGTTGCCCCCATCCCAGAGGATGACCTCGGCCTCTTGCTCGGCCTGCCGCAGGATCTTTTCGTAATCAACGCCGGCGTAGACTACCATGCCGCGGTCAATATGGGGTTCGTATTCCTCTCGCTCCTCAATAGTGCACTTGTAGCGGTCCAGGTCCTCGTAGGAGGCGAAGCGCTGGCAGATCTGCTCTGTCAGGTCGCCGTAGGGCATGGGGTGGCGAATGACTACCACCTTCTTGTCCATTTCCCGCAGGATGTCCGACACCCGGCGGGTGGTCTGGCTCTTGCCGCTTCCGGTGCGCACGGCGCAGATGGAGACGACGGGCTTTTGGGCCTTCAGCATGGTCTCTTTCCCGCCCATCAGACGGAAGTCGGCTCCGGCGGCCAGAACCATCGAGGCTCGGTGCATCACGTAGTCATAGGACACGTCACTGTAACCAAAAACAACCTGGTCAATGTCCAGGTCTTTGATCAGTTCGGTCAGTTGGGTTTCCGGGTAAATGGGGATGCCGTCAGGGTAACCGGGGCCAGCTAGTTCTGGGGGATAGATTCTGCCTTCAATGTTGGGGATTTGGGTGGCGGTGAAGGCCACTACTTCGTAAGCTTCGTTGTCTCGGAAATATGCGTTGAAGTTGTGAAAGTCGCGCCCGGCGGCGCCCATGATAAGAACTCGATCCTTCGTCATTGAGTGAGTTGCTCCTTTGCTCGTAGTCTTTATCTCTGGGCTCTAAGCTAGCCTGGCTAACAGTATGCCGATCTGATAGAGAAGCACCAGCGGCAACATCACCAGTATCATGTTGAAAGGGTCAGGAGTAGGGGTGATGACAGCGGCCAGGACAGCTATAACCAGGACGGCGTATTTGCGATTGCGGGAAAGCGACTCGGGGGTGACAATGCCTAACTTGGCTAAAAAGAAGATCAGAAGCGGTGTCTCGAAGCTTAGACCTACCCAAAATAGGAGAGAGGTAATGAAAGAGATGTATTTGTCTACAAACCAATTGGGCTGGATGATATCGCCTAGAAAACCCTTGAGGAAAGGTATGGCCGTCGGCAGCATAACGAAATAGGCGAAAGCTACACCTGCCACGAAAGAGAGAGTCGCACCGGGCAGGACAAAGTAGAAGTATCTTTTCTCCTGCCGTGTTAGCCCTGGAGCGATGAATCTTATCAATTGATAGACGAGGACGGGCATAGCCAGAGCTACACCGCTGATGAGGGACACTTTGGTGAAGACAACAATATTCGTGGTGGGGGACGAACTCACAGGTGGAGTTCCTCCCATGGGAGCAACGAGGATTTCCAAGAACTGCTTGGCGAAGGCGAAGCTGAGCATGGTAGTGACGGTCAAAGCAATGACCGACTTTATCAGCCGGTCCCGCAGTTCCTCCAGATGTTGGATGATGGTCAATTGTCTCTCCTGAGCCATTAAGTCTGATCCCCTTGGGCTGGTTTATCAGAAACATTCTGGTCTGCGATTTTCTTAGCTCCGCTCTCTTTAGGGTCGAGGGAGACGTTCAGCTCTCGCGTTATCTCCTCTGTGAACTCCTGGGAGATTTTCTTCACATCGCTGACGATTTCGCCGAGGCTCTGGATTGGATTCTCAGAAACGTTTTGGCCTGCGATTTTCTTATCCCCGCTCTCTTTGGAGTCGGAGGAAACATTCAGCTCTCGCGTCATTTCCGTCGTGAACTCCTGCGATATTCTCCTTATGTCGCTGACGATCTTGCCGAGGCCTTGGGCTATTTCCGGCAATCGGCGCGGCCCGACGACGATCAGAGCAATGACAAAGATAAGCAGCAATTCAGCAGTGCCAATATTGAAAAAATTCATCTCTTACCTTGATTCTATGAATGCTTTCTCCCAGTGGCTTGAGCCAATCCCTTTAGACACGATGGCCCCCAGAACACCGTTTACAAAGCGTCCTGAGCTGTCGCTGCCGAACAACTTGGCCAGCTCCACGGCTTCGTTGATGGCTACTTTCACCGGGGTGTTTCCCTTGACAACGAACTCGAAAATGGCCATGCGCAGGATGTTTCTGTCTATGACGGCTACCTGATTCAGGGGCCATTCGGGGGCGTTGTCCTTGATCAGGGCATCCAGATCCGCCCGGTGCTCAAGGATGCCCTGCACCAGAGTGCGGGCGAAATCGCGCGCTGCTTCGGAGAGGGGTTTTACAGCGAAGCGCTGTTGCAGCACCACTTCGGGATCGTGGTGGGTGATGTCAATCTCATACAAAGCCTGCAAGGCCAGAATTCGAGCGCGATGTCGGTCTTTCACTACTGGTATCCCGTTCTGCTTTTTTGTTGTATCTGCTCACCTTATGCTCGCAGCGGACCCTAGTCCGCTGCTCCCGCTGGACTAGGGTCCAGCGAGAGCAGGTGAGTAATACCTTTTGTTAATCTTCGTTACACTGAATCTCCACATCCTGGATGTGGATGTTGACCTCTTTGACCTCCATGCCCACCATATCATGGATGGCGCGACTTACCTCACCCTGGATCTCTTGACTCAGCTTCAGCATATTCACGCCCTGCTCAACAACGATGTACAGGTCTACGCCGACGGTATTTTCTTCGACCTCTATCCTTACACCATCGCCCGGCCTTCTACGCCGCAGCAAGCGCCCCATGCTATCCGTCCAGCCAGCGCTCATCCTCACCACTCCGGGCGTGGAGAGAGCGGTGAGTCTGGCAATGGTAACTAGAACACCGGGAGCGATGATCACCTTTCCCAACTTCTCTTTCAAGATTTGTATCTCCTTGCTTGGCTCACAAGCCGCTATCCTATCACATGGCCAGGCCGCCATCAACCCGCAACACCACGCCAGTGATGTAACTGGCCTCATCGGAGACCAGGAAGGCCACGGCGTTGGCTATTTCCTCAGAAGTGCCCGGTCGTCCCAGCGGCGTCATCTCGATAGCTTTCTCGACCAACTCTGGGGGCAAACTCGCCGTCAGGTCGGTGGGGATGTAGCCGGGAGCCACGGCGTTGACAGTGATATTGCGCGAGCCGATCTCTTTAGCCACGGCTTTGGTGAAGCCCACCAGTCCCGCCTTGGCGGCGGAGTAGTTGGCTTGGCCAGGGTTGCCCGCCAGGCCCGCCACCGACGTGATGTTGACGATACGCCCATGGCGCTGTCTCATCATGGGCCGGATGGCGGCCTTGGTGCAGTTGAAGGCCCCCTT
>CAZGKH010000456.1:0-3739 GCA_964525665.1 uncultured Anaerolineae bacterium
AAAGGCAAGCTACCGTTCTGGAGATTCTCCGATGACCGTGCACGCCCTTTCCATGTCAATCATCCCCCAGGGTGGCGGAGCGATTGACGTGCTACCCGCCAGGCCCACCGCCTTCTCCTCACCAGTTAAATTGTACCTCAATTTTGTGGGAAAGACAAGCGTAATAGTCCCCTACGCCTCGGTCAGAGACCTTCGCCGAACGAATATTCAGCAACCACAAACCGTCAACGTAGAGGAGGAGAAAGGGGGTGAAGACAAGGCTGATGACGTTGTGGGTAAGAATCAAGGCGGCGTAAGACAGCGCACTCAAAACCAGATAACCGATTTTGCTCCTGATGACGAGGCGACGAAAGGCCCAGAGTATTAGGGGCAACAGAGGCGGGGCCAGGGCCTCACCTTTGATGCAATGACAAAAAACGGCGGACGTCCATTCGGACACCGCCGTTTTGTAGATTATCGCGCCAAGCTCTGTGAAGGTTTCGCGCAGGTTGACAGCAGACCATGGCCCGTTTGGCTCCAAGAACACGCGAGAGAGAACATCTTGGAACCTTCGCCAGGCTTCTCCAAGTGCCTATTCTTCTTCAGAGCAACGGGCCAGGGATTGGAACGACAGACCAGGCCCTACTCGCCCTCTCCCTTCCTCTGGATTTCGATCCGATAGGAGTAGACGCCTGGTTTGTTCACGGGCCTCCAGCCGCCGATTGTTGAGCCTGCAGGACGACAGTACTCGTACCCCAGGTCGGTGCGGATGTTCTCCACCAAAGGAGTCTCATCATCCTCCATCCAGATCATGTAGCGGGTAGGCACGCCCAGGTGATCCCACTCCAAGTATCCTTGCTCATTGGTCATCCCCCAGACGTTGGGATGATCATAAGCAGTCCCCTGGGAAGGCTCGACGTCGAAGCGCACCTTGATCCCGCTCATGGGCTCGCCCTTGTCGTCCAGCACCGTGACGTAGAGCTTCTTCAGTCCAGGACGATTGTCACAGGCGCTCAGCCGGGTATTGGCATTCACCTTCCAGGCCGGATTGGGGTTGACTTTTGGCTCGAGAGGTACTTCCTCGCTCATTTGAATGCTCCTTTCTGATCTAATGCTAAAACAAGAGCCTCGTTATGACCACTAGGAACATTATAGCACCTTTCTTGATTTCACGCAAATCGTGATTTTTAGTCACGAACTATGATAGAATGATAAGAATCGGGAAGTGTCCTCGCTATCCCCCCTCCAAGCTCCAGTTGCGCCAGGGGCACGCTGCTACCCAGCTTAGCCAGTCGGTCATCAAGGAGGCCCAGTTTCCGCATGGTGAAGGCGTCGTAGACGACCAAACTCAGTCTGAGCGGGCCGGCCTGGGCGTCTATGGGAACGGCCACGAAATGGACATCGGAGACAGATGGCCCCCGTATCCACTTCAAGGTAGGGATGGCTCCCAGGGCAGGTATGGTATCGTCTTGGGAGAGAAGTTGCCCGGCCTCATCAGTCAAACGTACGGAGACTACATAATCGTGGAGGAGGGGTTTTTTCGCCACCAGGCGAAGTTCCACTCTAACCGTATCTCCCGCTTGCAGCTTCGGGGGCTGCTGGTAATCAACGCCCGCCAGCAGCATCTCGCCTCCCAAGTCTACGTAATGGCTTTGCAAGGGCGGGGCTGGCAGGGAAAAACGTTCTCCCTTTAACCAACCCCAAGGACCTAATCTTTGGCTGATTACATCGTCGGCCGCACGCATCTCCACTTGCAGAGGCGTAGCCGTCAGAGGCAAGTCGTGGGCCGTGGTGAGATAGGTGCCCAAAGGCACTTGCGGCAGATGGCTTCTAGTTGCTATGCTATCACCAGCATACAGAAGCACATCGTAGTTACCATCGTCAGCGCGAAAGCGCTGCCAATGAAGATAGACCCGCCGGCTTTCCTGCAGGCTGGTATCGTAATCAACCCCGATAAGCGCTACCCCGCTGGCGAAGGGCTGATTTAGAGGATGCAGGGTGACAGGTCGCAGGATCGGCGACACCACCTCCACTTCGGTCAGGAGCACGGTCTCACCGCCCTCCTCAGTCGTCAGGCGCTGCCATCCCCCTTCGGGGAGAGTTATATAGACTCCGGCGATGAGTTGGTAAGACCCCGGCGGAGTCGTGGGTAGCACCTGTATCTCGTAGCGATCAACGAAAACCTCCCCGGTTTTGAAGCCAGCCATATCGTGGGCAACGTCCATTTGCCCCAGAACTCGTCCTCCCTCACCCACCAGGTGGACGAAAAAGGAGTGATTTCCATCTAGCTCGACCACGGGCTGCCAATACAGGTCCAAGTACAAAGGTTGGCCCGGGGGGACATTTGCCTCCAGCAAACGATAGCCCAGCAACCGAATCTTGCCTTCGAGAGTTGCATCAAGCCTGACAGCGTCGTCTGGAAGATCGAGCAAAGGTTCGCTCTGAACCACTAGAGCATCGCCCAGAGGGATGAAGCGATACGGTGTGGATCCGAACTCCTGATAATAATTGGTGACGATAAGAGGGCGCTCACCCACATTGTCCTCTATACGCCGTAGCCAGGTGGCGGAGATCGGCTCTGCACCCTCCGGATAAACGTATTTCACCTCCACATCCGGACGCACCCCTTCGCTGTATTGCAGATACCAGAGCGGGGTAGCCCAGTGCCAGTTCGCCAACACCAGCGCGTCTGAGGGAGCTTTGGACATCACACCTTCTGCATACTGACGTGCAGAGCGGTCCTTGCTCAGCCAGGCGAAGCTGGGATAATGATCAACTAGCTGGATAACACCGAGCAAAAGGACGAAGGACACCAGGCAGGCATTAAGAGCTTTGAACTTGCTCCAGCGGCCCAACATCGCCACGCCGTAGCCAATGATGATGGCCAGGGGCACGTAGGCAGGTATCAAATACTCCACTGTCTCCGGCGCGCGATAGGTAACTGCAACAACGGCTTGAACAGCTATGGCCCCACCGCAGAGGAGCAACAGCCGCCAGTCTTTGCACAGCATGATCAGCCCCCCCAAGACAGCAGCAACGAGCAATCCCAGGCCAAACTGGAAATCCATGATGTTTGCCAGCACTCTGAATCGTTCGAGCAGGAGGCCGGAGCTGGCAAAGTAAAACATATCGCCCCGGAATCCACGGGCCAGAACATGGTTCAAGAAGCCCGCCGGGGTAGCGATGTCGGGCGGGCCGAAGGGAGTACCCATGACTCCCCTGATGGGAAGGTAGAGAAGCACGACTAACGAGAGGAGGAAAGCGAGGAGCGGCTTCAGAAGAGGACGAAGCCCGGCGAACGATGGAGTTTCGATCCTTCGACCAAGCTCAGGACAAGGTTTTGAGTTTTGAGTTTCGAGTTTGGCTGCTATTAGAAAGGCGACGAAGGGGATAATCAGGAAGACCAAGGAACCGTGATGGGTGATCCCAAATCCAAAAGCCAGCGCGAACAAAATGAGGTAAACTTCCCTATTCTGGACGCAGATTAACGCAGATACACGCAGATTCTTCTCTTTATCTGCGGAAATCTGCGTGTATCTGCGTCCTATTACTTGAGCATAACTAACGAGTGCGAACAGCGCAAGGGCAGTGAAAAAGGCCGTCAGGCTGCGGGTGTTGGCAGTTGTGGCCTGCGCCCAGAAGGTTGTGGATGCGCCTAGAGATAAGGCGCCCGCCACGCCCCCCCAAGCCGAGCCGGTGACCCGCCGCACTGTGCGGCTCACCAGGGCCCGGGGCAGGGGAGCGAAGAAGGCTGAAATCA
>CAZGKH010000457.1:0-3736 GCA_964525665.1 uncultured Anaerolineae bacterium
GGCAGGCTGAACAGGAACAGCAGCGTGAGACCGGGCCGGCCCCACCCTACACCCCGCCCCCCGTCGGAAGTAAACAACTAGACCCCGAGACCTTCCTGGAGGTGCTGCAGCGGCCGTGGCTCGATCCTGAGCTGCACAAGGTGGCCCAAAAGCTGGCCGGATGCTGCGACGTGCCGCAGCCAGGCGACCGCTTTGGCTCTGGCTATCGCCGACTGACCCGGCCTGAGGCCATCTCCCTGGTGGCCGGGCTGCATCAACAGGATGTGGACGTCCAGGCGCTGCTGCTCCAGATCGAAGCCTGGCCTTACCAGAACGTGGCCCTGGACTGGTTGAGCGAGCCGGAGCATAACGCAGCGGTGATCTGTTACGCCCTTGAGACCGAGATTGATCCTGACGACGAAGCTGAGCTAACCCGCTTCCGCCATCATCGGGACTTTATCTTCGCTCTGGCCCGACTGATCCCCCCCGGCGCCCGGCTCTGGCTTCAAGGCTGGCTGGAGGCCGTGGCCCACGGGGCCTTCGCTGCTCCTGACATTCCATTTTGAAGGGAGGATATGAATGGCCAAGCCATCGGCAAAACGACGGCAAAAGGCGCGCCAGCGCAAGAAGAAGCGCATCCCTTCGAGACTGCGAGCTCTGAGCCCACGTGGGTTGCTCCGTGCTTCCGGCAACTGGCCGCTGCACGAATGCCTGCTGGCCGAGGAATGGCAGAAAGAGGGGGCGATTATACAAATCCTGGTGGCCCGCCGCTCACCCGCAGGACAGGTCGCCACCGGCACGTTCCTGGTGGACCTGGGCTGCCTGGGGGTCAAGAGCGCGTTCGCCAGCCTGTTCGACACCCGACGGGAGTACGAGCAAAAACTGCGGGCTGGAATGATGACTCATCAAGAAATGATCAAGGCCGACCTCAACCTGGTGGCCAAGATCATCCGCGAAGGGATTGCCTACGCCGACGAGCTGGGCTTCAGGCCGGACCCCGACTACCGCGACGCCATGCTGGTGCTGGGCGATGCCGACCCCGACGCCTGCGACGTGCCCATCCCGCTGGGCAAAGACGGCAAGCCTTTCTTCATCGCCGGCCCGTACGACAACGTGGACCGGATCATGGCCAAGCTGACGCGCAAGCTGGGGCCTGACGGTTTTCACTTCATGTTTCCAGTGAGCGGGGATGAAGAGATTTTCTTGCCCGATGATTGAATGAAGCTATCCGTGTACCTGCTCCGCCAGCCTGATTCCGCCGCGCTGGCCCATCTGCGCGCTCATCTCGACGCTGACGTTCATCTCACCTTCGGCCCCGATCTGCCCGTGCCGGCCGACTACCACGTCCTGGTGGCCGGCCGCCCCCAGCGCGAGCACCTGACCGCCAGCTCCAACCTGCACGCTCTCATCATCCCCTGGGCGGGCCTGTCTGAGGCGACCCGCGACCTGGTGCGCGACTTTCCCCACATTGCCGTCCACAACCTGCACCACAATGCCGTGTCCGTTGCTGAGATGGTCCTCACCCTGATGTTGGCCGCCGCCAAGCTCGTCGTCCCCATGGATCGGGCGCTGCGGGCCCACGATTGGACCCCTCGCTACCACCGGCCTAGCCCAACCATCCTGCTGGAGGGCAAGACGGCGCTGATCCTGGGCCACGGAGCTATCGGCCAGCGGGTGGCTCATCTGTGCCGGGCATTGGGTATGAAGGTGATGGCCATCCGACGTCGTGTTGCCGGGCCGTCCGCGGATATGCCTGACGAAATCTATCCGCCCGACGCCCTGCCCAGCCTGCTGCCTCAGGCCAACGTGCTTATCATCTGCCTGCCCCACACTTCCGAAACAACGGGGCTGATCGGCGAGGATGAGTTGGCCCTGTTGCCTCCAGGTGCTGTGCTGGTTAATGTGGGGCGCGGCCCGATTGTGGATGAAGCTGCTTTGTACCACGCCTTGCATGAGGGAACCCTGCACTCTGCCGGTTTGGATGTTTGGTACAACTATCCAGCTGACGAAGCGGCTCGATCCCACACGCCGCCTTCAGCTTATCCCTTTCACGAATTGGACAACGTGGTGATGAGTCCTCATCGGGCTGGAGGTTCCGACGAGACGGAGACGCGGCGCATGAAGCATCTGGCGGCGTTGCTTAACGCAGCAGCGAGAGGGGACGAGATGCCGAATCGGGTTGATTTGCAAGCGGGGTATTGAGGGTAAGGCGCGGCCGGGACGCGGCGACCTTCGCTGAAATCGTGCGCCTCATCGCTCGAACGCGCACACCCTGGTCGCCCCGTTCCGGCCGTAGAATGACATCCCCGCGCTCGCGACGGATTGCCAAATCCGTCGCTCAATGGCTGGATCGCCAGATCCAGCCGGAGCAGAGAGGAGCCCGAAAGTTCACTATAGTTTGTACAATTCTCCGTATTTTCTCCGCAGATAGTGGATGTATGGCTCAATGCTCATCGGCCCGCCGGTGACGCGCTCGACGATCTCTGTGGCAGTGTACTTGCTTCCGTGCTGGTAGATGTTCTCTTTGAGCCAACTGTGCAGCGTGCCGAACTCGCCCTTTTCGATCTCTGCGGAAATCTCAGGATGAGCCGACAGAGCGGTCTCGTAGAACTGCGCGTTCAGGATATTGCCCAGGGTATAGCCCTGGAAGGCGCCGCCGATGATGCCGCCGTACCAATGCACGTCCTGCAACACGCCGTCACGATCATCCGGTGGGACGATGCCCAGGTCTGCCTTGAAACGCTCACGCCACGCCTCGGGGAGGTCGCGCACTGCCAGGCGACCTTCCAGCAGGGCCAGCTCGAAGTCGAAACGCAGCATGATGTGCAGGTTGTAGGTCACTTCGTCGGCGTCGGTGCGGATCAGCGAGCGCTGGACTTTGTTGATGGCGCGGTAGAACGTTTCCAACGACACCGACCCCAGTTGGTCGGGGAAAACCGCCTGGAGTTTGGGATAGAAAAACCTCCAGAAGCCCCGGCTGCGCCCGACGATGTTCTCCCACAGGCGGGATTGGCTCTCGTGGACGCCCGATGACGTTCCCCCGGCCAGCGGCGTGCCCTCGAAGTCCACACGAATGCCCTGCTCGTACATCGCGTGGCCGGACTCGTGCAGCGTGCCGAACAGCGCTTCGCCCAGGTTGTTTTCCTTGACGCGGGTGGTGATACGCACATCGCCGATAGAGAACCCGGTCGTGAATGGGTGAGGGCTCTTGTCCTGCCGCCCTCGCTTAAAGTCGTACCCGAAGCGTTTGATGACCTCCAGGCCAAAGGCCCACTGCTGCGCTTCGGGGAAGGTCTGGTGCAGGCACGAATCGTCCGCAGCGGGCTGGGCGGTGATGGCCTGCACGAGGGGCACGAGTTGCTGGCGCAGCTCGGCGAAGAGGGCGCGCAGGGTAGAGGCCTTCATTCCGTAGTCGTGGAAGTCAATCAGGGGATCGGCGATGTGCTCGTAGCCGGGGAAGAAATCGGCCAGTTGCCGGCTCAGATCGAGCGTCTTTTCGAGGTTGGGCTGCACCTTGGCAAAATCGTTGGCCGGTCGGGCCTCCGTCCAGACCTGGTAAGTCTGGGCGGCGTGGCTGGTGAGCTGCGCCATGAACGACGGTGGCACCTTTACCGCTCTCTCGTAGTTGCGTCGCGTGACGCGGATGAGGCTGGCCTCGTCCGAATCGGTGGAGGAGGACTTCCCGCGCAAGCTCTCCTCGTAGAGGCGCAGGTCTTCCAGCAGCTTGCCGATTGTCGTGTATGTGGTGCTAGTCAAC
>CAZGKH010000458.1:0-3731 GCA_964525665.1 uncultured Anaerolineae bacterium
TGTACGCGCCGTAGCGCAGCACTTTGCCATACCCCTCGTTCAGGCCGGAGAAGCTGCGATTGCCGCCTGTGGTGAGCCCAGTCGAACCATGGGTCTTGTTCTCGATGATGTAGACCGACATAGAAGGCGCGATGAGGCCCGCCATCGGCCCGGCGGCCCCGTGGTGGTGGCAGGGTTCCAGCTCGATCTCGCCCGATTCCACCAGGGCCTGGGCTTCCGCCTCATTTGTCGCCTTCCCCTCGAAGATCAAGGCTCCGGTGATCGCGCCCTGCATCGGCCCGGAGGCTCGCTCCCAGGTGATG
Source organism: uncultured Anaerolineae bacterium (assembly GCA_964525665.1). Lineage (GTDB taxonomy): Bacteria > Chloroflexota > Anaerolineae > VGOG01 > VGOG01 > CAYMKL01. The sequence goes on from CAZGKH010000458.1 coordinate 303, forward strand.
GGTGGCCCGGCGTGCAGCAGCAAGTTATCGCGCATGCCCGGGATCACATCCCGCGCCTTGCCCAGCCCCACCAGCACGGGCCGGGCCTCCATCATTCGTTCTGTTGCTTCTGTGTTTGCTTGTTCGATGTTCATGGTTGCTCCTTTCGATTCAGTGGTTTGATATGGTCTCAACGTGTGGATATTCGAGAAGCCTGCCATCGGACGTCACAAGCGGGCATCCATAAACCCTCGCCGTTGCCACAATCATTTGATCTGCAGGATCGCGGTGGAACTCGCCCGGCAGTTGAGTTGATTCTATCGCAATCTCTGGCGTTAGCTCAAGCAGACGAAAGCCGGGATAGCTCAGGGCATCCTCGAACCATTCTTCCAGTGAACAGGGCAATTCAAGCCGTCCGTATTCCACAAGTTTCGCTATCTCCCAGCACGAAATAGCACTCACGCCAATAGTATCCGGCTCGTTGGCCTCAATGACTTGTGCTTGGGTTTGGGTAAGCCGCTCATCACCGTGCACCCACCAGACCCAGGTATGCGTGTCGAGAACGATCATCGTAGCGCTTCCCAGTCGTTTTCGGCAACGCTCCCAAAGGGGTCAAGATAACGTATCGGCTTGCCCCGCAGGGGATAGCGTCCGCGGCGCTCCCGTTCACGCTCGCGGCGGCGCACAATGACTTCGACTTTCTCGCCCACCTGGAAAGGCAGCCCTTTGATCGTAAGCGTTCTGCTACGCGAGACCTTTGTTTCTACACGGTATGTTTGCATTTTCCTCCTCCTTGTTGAGGGCTCCCTCGATCAGGAAATCCAGCTTTCCAGACTCCGAATCCGCCTCGATTTGCCTATCCCATTTTCTCCAGTCCCTTTCCGAAAGCCACTGCCTCAGGCGTATGTAGTCCTGATAAGGCAAGGATTCAATCGCAACCTGAATCTCCTCTACTCGTGCTATGCTCATCGTCTTCTCCTTTACTTGTATTCCCGTCGGTGCTGATGACGTTTCCTCCGCACGGCGTGGCGTGCTCGCGGCGGGCGGCGGCTTGGATCGCGAAAGTTGCGACCTGTCTTCTTACTCCATGCTCAGCCAAATCTCAATTGCTTCCTCCTGCAATTCGGGCTTGTTGTTCCATGTCATGTGCCCTGCATTTAGTGTGGCTGTGAATCCCTTGATGATTCCGCCTCTTTCGACGAGGATCTCTTCGCTCAATTCCTGCCTTTCGCATACCATATCGGGATAGCCTTCTACTTCTCTTTCCTCTTTGATCTTATCCGCCGTGCCGCACCAGAGATAGAATGTTTTGCCTCTTACAGGCTTCTGCCCATATTCACCATCCGCCAGCCCTCCTATGTACGGCGTAATGATATTGAGTCCCCCCGCAATGCCCATGAACAACTGAAAGTAGTTGTTCCCGCTTTCCTTGTCCAGATATGCATACGCGATGGAATGGCCGCTTGACCTGCTGAATCCATTCCAGGCTGATAACCCTTTGTCAATCCCATGATGCAGTTCAATGTAATCAAGAGCGATCTCCATGATGTGATAGCTGACTTTCATCCCGTCAACCGTTTCGTCCAAGTAACGGTACTCTCGCCTCTTTCCCGGACGCCACCCCCATTGAATTGACACCATCCCAAATCCATACTTAACTGCATTCTCATACAAGTCGTTCAGTCTGGGGGCTGCTGTTCCGTCGTGCCCGTGCATCAGGATGATCACTCTCTTTTCGTCGAGGTCACTCCAGTTGTCAGGCAGCCAATAGATGAAATGCGTGCCGTACTCTGGTATGACAACCGCTTTTGCCCCCCTCTCAATCGCCAAATCATAGAACGAACCACTCATTCCTGGATACTCGAGATCACCCTCCTGATGTTCCCTCAATTCGGAAACGTCAATGTCTTGCACTTCGAGCGTTGCCGGGTCTTTGATCCCCGCACTTGGCGGCGCTATTGGGCTATCAGTGGGCGTTCCATACCGGCGTTTTGCTGGCTTACAACCACTCGTAGCTATTGAAGCCGCTAGAATCAACGTAAAGACCAAGGATGGTTTCTTTCTCATGTGCTCGCCTCAACATGCTCTCCGGTGTCGTTCTTGATTGACTAAACGCTCACCTTGCCCAGTCCCACCAGCACCGGTCTGGCCTCCATCATTCGCTCTGTGGCTTCGGTGTTAGCCTTTTCGATATTCATGGTGGTTCTCCTTTCACCCATACTTATGTGTTGTCCGCAATGGGGCTAATGACGGCTGCGAACTCACCTGCCGAGTGGCCTCGGCAAAGAGCTTTCGCTATGCAACTTCTCTGCTGTAGACTCCATGCTGAGTCTGGCCCGTAACTTGGTGTTCAGTTTCTGCACGAATTCATCCTTGTTGAGTAAGCCAGGGTTGTTTCGCATTGCCTGGTACACTTCGTCTACGTTGGTCGATATGAAGCGGGTTGGGATTAGGGCCAGGCGAAGGACTTCCTGCCGTTCCCGAAGCGAAGACCCCGACGGCGCTGCTACCTTGCTTCAGGCGCCACGATAACCGCGTAGGGTGGTGCAACGGATGCTAGCCCGCCCCCTTCTTATCCAAAGATGCCTCTCTTGAGGATACCCACGCAAAGGACAGTCTACGATGTGACTGCACACAGTCCTTCAAGTATAGATTGATCAAAACTTGATATGGAATGTCTGTCTCCTCTGACATCCCTTCGAAGTACTTGATCACATCTAGCCCCAAATGAATGGTGACGGGCTTCCTCAGATGCTCAGCGTATGGATTCTTGATTGATTGTGAGAAGTCGTATTCTTCTCTCATTACAGAAACTCTCCGTATTGCCTCTGCTCGTTCTTGGTTGCCTTCCGGACTGAGATTATGCGGATTACCGTATCTTTCTCTCGATAGCAATGGCTGACCACAAGGATACGCAAAGAATAGCTCAGGCCAAGTAGCAGGAAACGGTCCTCGTCTTCAGAGTGATCAGGATCATACTGCAACCTGGCATTCTCGTCGTAGAAAACAGTCCCGGCTTCGGCGAAGGAAACGCCATGCTTCCTTTGATTCTCCTCAGCCTTTTCGTCATCCCAGGCAAATCGTAACTCTTTCATCTCTACCGTTTTTTGGTTTGACTAAACCGAACGCTGAGCCTGGCCTGCAGCTTGGTGTTCAGCTTCTGCACGAACTTAGGAAGCGAAGCGGCTTCGTCCTTGTTGGGTAGGCCAAGGTTGTTTCGCATTGCCTGGTACACCTCGTCTACCCATGTGAGCCAGTGGGCAACGCTGAACAAACAAAACCGAAAACACCGCCGATACGACACGCGCGAAGCGCAGTCGCTTCCAGTAAGGTGTTAACACACCCTGGTCAGGAGCAGCTCTAGGCAAAAACAGCTACAGATACCGGGCGCTCTTGAGCAAAGCTCTTGCGGTGCAGTTTGATGCGCTCAATCTCGTGCAACGTCTCGGC